>JALHNW010000099.1 GCA_022843345.1 Rubritepida sp.
CGGCTGCGCTTCGACGCCGCGCTGCTGCGCCAGGACGCCCGCGCCAGCGCTGCGCTGGACGCCGCCCTGCCGGAGGAGCGCGCGTCCATCATCCTGGCGGGGGCCGACACCACGGCCGCCATCGCCTGGGGCTGGCAGCGCGGCATCACCGCCTTCCAGGGCCGGCTGCTCCGCGGGAGTTCCTGACGCCGCGCCGCGGTGCCTTTGGCCAACGCCGCTCCGCGGTGCCTTTGGCCAACGCCGCTCCGCGGCGGGGGCTGACACTTCCGCCGCGCGGGCGCATTTGCCATGCGATGACCCCCGCCCTCGACGTCCAGGCGCTGTGCAAGCGCTACGCGCCCGACCGCCCGCCCGCGGTGGATGCGCTGTCCTTCACCCTCGCCCCCGGCGAGGTGCTGGGCCTGCTGGGCGGCAACGGCGCCGGCAAGACCACCACCATCGCCATGCTGCTGGGGCTGCTGGTGCCCAGCTCGGGCCGCATCCTGGCGCTGGGCCACGACATGGCCGGTGACCGCTTCCGCGCGCTGGAGCGGATGAACTTCTCCTCGCCCTACATCGCGCTGCCCCATCGCATCTCGGTCCGGGAGAACCTGCGCGTCTATGGCCACCTCTACACGGTGCGCGGCCTGGAATCGCGCATCGCCGAGCTGGCGCGATCGCTGGAGCTGGAAGACCTGCTGGACCGCCCGGCCGGCGAGCTGTCCGCCGGGCAGAAGACCCGCGTGGCCCTGGCGAAGTCCCTGATCAACCGCCCCGCGCTCCTCCTGCTGGACGAGCCGACCGCCAGCCTCGACCCCGACACGGGCGACTGGGTGCGCACGCGGCTGGAGGAGTACCGCGCGCAATCCGGCTGCGCGATCCTGCTCGCCTCCCACAACATGGGCGAGGTGGAGCGGCTGTGCGACCGCGTGCTGATGCTCAAGGGCGGGCAGGCGGTGGACCAGGGCACGCCCGCCGCCCTTCTCGCCCGCTACGGGCGGGCGGACATGGAGCAGGTGTTCCTCGACATCGCCCGCGGCACCGGCATCGCGGAGGTCGTGGCGTGACCCCCTCGCTGCGCCGCATCTGGGGCCTCGTCTACCGCCACCTCGCGCTGTTCCGCCGCTCGCCGCCGCGCCTCATCGAGCTGATGTACTGGCCCGTCCTGCAGATGGTCGTCTGGGGCTTCATCACCGCCTACCTGGCGGGGGTGCAGAACAACGTGGCCTCCGCCGCCGCCGGCGTGCTGCTGGGCGGGGTGCTGCTGTGGGAGGCGGCGCTGCGCTCGCAGATGGGCTTCTCCATCTCCTTCCTGGAGGAGATCTGGTCGCGCAACCTCGGCCACCTCTTCGTCTCGCCGCTGCGCCCGGCGGAGCTCGTCGCCGGGCTGATGGCGCTCTCTCTCATGCGCACGCTGGTCGCCGTGCTGCCGGCCATGGCGCTGGCCTGGTTCCTCTACGCCTTCAACATCCTCGCACTCGGCCCGCTGCTGGTGCTGTTCTTCGCCGCCCTGGTGATGATGGGCTGGGCGGTGGCGCTGGGCGTCGTCTCGCTCATCCTGCGCTTCGGCGCGGGGGCCGAGGCGCTGGCCTGGTCCATCCTCTTCGGCCTCACCCCCTTCGCCGCGGTGTTCTACCCGGTCTCCATCCTGCCGGCATGGCTCCAGCCCGTGGCCTACGCCCTGCCGGCCGCGCACGTCTTCGAGGGGATGCGCGCGGCCCTGCTCGACGGGCGGGCGGAATGGGGGCACCTGGCCGCCGCCTTCGCGCTCAACGCCGTGTGGCTGGCGCTGATGGCGTGGCTGTTCCGGGCGCAGTTCCGGGCGGCGCGGGTGCGGGGGGCGTTGCTCAACATCGGGGAGTGACGGGGCATGGCCCTGCTGGCGGAACAGCTGGTGGACGAATGGCTCAACAGGCGGGGATTCTTCACGCTGCGCGGCATCCGCAAGGGCGTGCATGAGATTGACCTGCTCGGCATCCGTCCCAAGGATGGCGCGGTCGCCGAGGCGTGGCACGTCGAGGTGAGCGTCAGCTTCCGGCCGGTGAGCTACCTCGGCCAGCTCTCGGCCGAGGAGCGGATGCTGATGGGCGTCAGCAGCGCGAACTCGGCGAAGAAAGGACGGACGGATGCGATGCTGGCGCGCGGCATCGACGCATGGGTTGAGAAGAAGTTCACCGGGGCCCGCAAGCGCGCGATGCGCGAGGAATGCTGCGCGGGTGCGGCTTGGCGGATGTTCCTCGTCCACGGCCTGTTCCATGATCCCCGGGAGCGTGTCCTGATCGAGCAGGCGGGCGTGTCGCTCATCCCCTTCTCGCGCATCCTCCTCGACCTGTCGCAACACCGCCCCGGCGAGCTGTCAGGCGCGGCAGGCACAGACATCGCGGAGATCGTGCGGTACTTCGCCCAGCATGGCGCTATGGCTGAGTGACGCCGCTGTCGCGCAGGTAGGCCAGCAGGGGCAGCAGGGGCAGGCCCAGGATGCTGAAGAAATCGCCCTGCATGTCGCGCATCAATCCCACGCCCGGGCCCTCGATGCGGTAGGCGCCGACGCTGGCCGTCACGTGCTCCGCCTCGCGCGCCAGGTAATCCTCCAGGAACGCATCCGAGAAGTCGCGCATCACCAGCCGCGGCGTGCTCACGTGGTGCCAGGCGCGCTCCCCGTTCCGCCAGCAAACCACCGCCGTCGCCAGCTCATGCCGGTGGCCGCGCAGGCGCTGCAGCTGCGCGCGCGCGGCCGACAGGTCGCCGGGCTTGTCGAACCACTGCGCCCCCTGCACCAGCAGCTGGTCGGCGCCGATCACCAGCGCGTCGGGGTGCTTGCGCGCCACCCGCGCCGCCTTGGCGTCGGCCAGCAGCGTCGCGGCATCGGCGGGCGACATGCCCTCGGCCTGGGCGCTTTCCTTGATCGCCGCCTCGTCCACATGGGCCGGCAGCGCCTCGAAGGCCAGGCCGGCGCCCTCGAGCAGCCGCCGGCGCGTGCCGCTTTGCGAGGCCAGGATGATCTTCATGGGAGGCGCCCCAGCACCGCCGCCGCCGGGTCCTCCGGTGGGGCCTCGCCGCCGTTGCCGCGGCGGGCGTGCCACAGATCCACCTGCTGCATGATCAGCGCCGCCGTCTCCTCGATCGAGCGGCGGGTGACGTCGATCACCGGCCAGCCGCGCGCGGCGCAGAGGCGGCGGGCCTGCAGGATCTCCGCCTTCACCGCGTCGGGGTCCACGTATTCGTTCTCGCCCTGGCGCACCCCGCCGGCGCCGATGATCTTCAGGCGGTTGCGCCGGATGTCGATGAGCGAATGGGGGTCGATCGTCAGCCCCACCACCGGGCAGGGCGGGTCCGCCAGCTCGGCGGGCAGGGCGGCGCCGGGCACCAGCGGGATGTTCGCCGCCTTGATGCCCCGGTTGGCCAGGTAGAAGCAGGTGGGCGTCTTGGAGGAGCGCGAGACGCCGACCAGCACCAGGTCGGCGTTGCGGATGCCCGCCACCCCCTGGCCGTCGTCATGGGCGAGGACGTAGTGCATGGCATCGATCCGGCGGAAGTAGTCGGCGTCCATCACGTACTGCGCCGCGCGCTTCTCCTTCGCCCGCGCGCCGAACTCGGCCTGCAGCATCTCGGTGATGGCGTCCAGCGGCGAGACGTGGGGCACGCCCAGGCGGTGGCACGCCTCCTCCAGCGTGTGGCGCAGGGAGGAGTCCACCAGGGTGAAGATCACCGGCCCCGGCTCGTGCTCCAGCCCCTCGATCACCCGGTCGAGGTTCATGCGGCTGCGGACCAGGAACCAGCGGTGCTGCACCACGCCGGGGTCGTCGAAGCGGGCCAGCACGGCGCGGGCCATGGAGTTCAGCGTCTCGCCCGTGCTGTCGCTGACGAGGTGCAGGTTGGTGTTGCGGGCGGGCATGGCTGTGGATGGACCGGTGATGGGCTGTGGATGATGGGGGCGTTTTCGCGCCCCGGCCAGCGCCCGGGCGAGTCACGGGGACAGGATGCACGCGGCCGTGCACACGGGACGGAATCCGGGCCGGGCCTGTTGATGAACCGGCGGGCAGGCGGAATCCGGCGGCCATCCGCCGAGTCCGGCGCGGCGGGAGCCTGTGGACAAGCCTGTGGACGGCCGTTGCGCCGGTTGCGTCCCCGTCATCCACAGGGCCCAACAACCACCAATACCCTTCTTTATTTTCTTCTTTGCAGGGATAAGGGCGCGCATGTCGGCAAAACCCCTGCTCCGCGTGCTCCGAGGCGAGGCCCTGGACGTGCCCCCCATCTGGCTGATGCGCCAGGCCGGGCGGCACCTGCCCGAATACCGCGCCACTCGCGCGAAGGCCGGCTCCTTCATGCAGCTCTGCCTCGACCCGGAGATGGCGGCGGAGGTGACGCTCCAGCCCGTGCGCCGCTACGGCATGGACGCGGCGATCCTGTTCAGCGACATCCTCATCACCCCCTGGGCGATGGGCCAGGGACTGACCTTCGCGGAAGGGGAAGGCCCGCGCCTGCCCCCCATCCGCGACCGCGCAGGGCTGGACGCGCTGGACCCCGCGGGGGCGGCCCTGAAGGCCGCGCCCATCATGGGCACGGTGCGCCGCACCCGCGCGGCCCTGGACCGCGACCACCCCGGCGTGGCGCTGATCGGCTTCGCCGGCGCGCCCTGGACGGTCGGCTGCTACATGATCGAGGGCAAGGGCGGCGGCGAGTTCCACCACGCCCGGCGTATGATGCACGCCGACCCCGCGCTGTTCGCCGACATCCTGGGACGGCTGGAGGAGGCGACGATCGCCTACCTGCTCGCCCAGGCCGAGGCGGGGGCCGAGGCGCTGATGCTGTTCGACAGCTGGGCCGGGCAATTGCCGCCCAGCGCCTTCCGCGAATGGGTGATCGCCCCCGCCGCGCGCATCCGCGCCGCGGTGAAGGCCGCGCGCCCCGACATCCCGATGATCGGCTTCCCGCGCCTGGCCGGCCCGGCCCTGGCGCCCTACGCGGCCGCGGCGGGCATGCAGGCGGTGGCGATGGACACGGCCATGGACCCCGCCTGGGCCGTGGCCAACGTGCCGCCCGCCATCGCGCTGCAAGGCAACCTGGACCCCGAGGCGCTGGTGGCCGGCGGCGCGGCGCTGGAGCGCGAGGCGCGCGCCATCCTGCATGCCATGCAGGGCCGGGCGCACGTGTTCAACCTGGGCCACGGGGTGGAGCAGCAGACGCCCATCGCGCATGTCGAGGCGCTGGTGCGGATCGTGCGCCAGGGGACATGAATGGGGTTGAACCCGCGCCGCGAGGGGGTATGTGCAGTGGCATGCCCCGCCGCATCGCCATCGTGCTGTTGAACCTGGGGGGGCCCGACGCCCCCGCCAGCGTCCGCCCCTTCCTGGAGAACCTGTTCTCCGACCCCGCGATCCTGCGCGTGCCGGGCTTCATCCGCCCCTGGCTGGCGAAGTTCATCGCCTGGCGCCGCACCAAGCCGGCGCTGGAGAACTACATGATCCTGGGCGGGAAATCCCCGCTGCTGGAACTGACGCAGGAGCAGGGCCGCAGCCTGGACGCCGTGCTGAACGAGGGCGGCGAGGCCGAGTACCGCTCCTTCATCGCCATGCGCTACTGGCACCCGATGAGCGACGAGACGGCGCGCCACGTCCAGGCCTGGGCGCCGGACGAGGTGCTGCTGCTGCCGCTCTACCCCCAGTTCTCCACCACCACCACCGGCAGCAGCATGGTGGCGTGGGAGGAGGCGTGCCGCGCCATCGGCCTGGACGTGCCGACCACCACGCTGTGCTGCTTCCATTCCGACGGCGCCTTCGCCGCCGCCACCGCGCGCATGGTGCAGGAGGCGTGGGAGAAGGCGCGCGCCGAACTGGACCCCGCCGTGCCCCTGCGCGTGCTGTGGACCGCCCATGGCCTGCCCGAAAGCATCGTGAAGTCGGGCGACCCCTACCAGTGGCAGGTGGAGCAGACGGTCGCCGCCGTCACCCGCCACCTCGACATCCCCGACATGGATGCGGTGACCTGCTACCAGTCCCGCGTCACGCCGCAGAAATGGATCGGCCCGTCCACGGAGGACGAGATCGAGCGCGCGGCCCACGACAAGGTGGCGATCCTGCTGGTCCCCATCGCCTTCGTCTCCGAACACTCGGAAACGCTGGTGGAGCTGGACGTGGAATACCGCGAGGAGGCCGACAAGCTGGGCATCCCCGGCTATTTCCGCGTCCCCGCGCAGAACAGCGACGCGGGCTTCATCGCCTCCCTGGCCGACCTGGCGCGCGGCGCGCTGGGCGGCGGGCGCCAGCTCTGCTCCTTCGCCGGCGCGCGGCAATGCCCGCGCCAGCACGGCGACTGCCCGCACGCGAAGGCCAGGGCGCCGGCGCTGGCGGCATGATGGTGGAACCCCGCCGCCCGTTCTGCTAGGGTCACGATCCCCCCGGCCGTTTCCACCCTTCCCCCCGAAGGCCATGGCCCGCATGTCGCAGACCACCGCCGATGCCACCGGCTTCGGGCGCTTCGCATCGCCCGCCGTGCGGGCCGCCATCCGCCGCCGGCTGAACGAGCTGGGCGGGGTGGTGCTGGGCATGTCCGCCCTGGTGCTGGGCATCGCCATCGGCACCCATGACGGCGCCGACCCCTCGCTTTCCACCGCCACCGACCGCGCGCCGGCCAACCTGGCCGGGCGGCTGGGCGCGCAGGTCTCGGACGTGCTGGTGCAGGGCTTCGGCTGGGCCGCCTGGCTGCCGG
>JALHNW010000100.1:0-1185 GCA_022843345.1 Rubritepida sp.
GCGGAGGTCGCCCTCGCCCGCCGCGACGCCGCCCGGCGCCGGGAAGCGGACATCCAGCGCCGCCGGCGCGAATATGCCGACACGATGCGAATCATGAAGGCGCGCGGCGCCCGCGCCCCCCGCCCTGCCCAGGCCGAAGCCTTCGCGCCCCTGCAGGTCCTCGCCGAGGGCGATTCCTGGTTCGACTACCCGCCGCTCGCCCGCGGCGGCCTGATTCCGCGGCTGGCGGACCGGCTCGGCGTGCCGATCCTCAACTTGGCCAAGGCCGGCGACGAGGTGCGGTACATGCTGGGCGTGGAGCAGCGCGAGCGCCTGGCCCGCGAACTCCGGAACGGCTGCGAGGCCGGCGGGCCGTGGGACGTGCTGCTGTTCTCGGGCGGCGGCAACGACGTGGTGGACGAGCCGCTAGCGCTGTGGCTGCGCGACTTCGTGCCTGGCGTCCCGGCACGCGACCACGTGCATGCCAAGCGCTACGCGGCCGCGCTGGCCCTGGTGCGCGCGGGCTACGAGGACCTGATCGGGCTGCGCGACCGGCTGAGCCCCGACACCGTCCTGGTGTTCCACGCCTACGACTTCGCCATCCCCGACGGCCGCGGCGTCTGCGGCGGGCTGATGGGCCCCTGGCTGCGGCCCGCCTTCCGCCTGCGCGGCTTTCCCCTCGACCCGCCGACCGAGGCGGCGGCAGCCGTGCGCGTGATGCTGGAGGAGTTCGCCTCCATGCTCGAGGGCCTTGCTCGGCGGAGGAAGGTGGTCGTCATCAACGGCCAGGGTACCCTCGCGCCGTCGAAGGAGGGCTGGCACAACGAGCTCCACCCCTCGGCGGACGGCTTCAACGCCTTCGTCGAGCTGTTCCACGCCAGGATTCGGGAATTGTTTCCCGACCGCGTCACCTGACCGGCCGGCGGGCAGGGTGCGCGCGGCATGGGCGACATGCCCCGCCCGCGCGTCCCGGCGCGCCGATCCGTCTCCGGCGCAGGCCACGCGCCGGTTGCCGGCATGCCGCCCGCGATGCCACATGGGGGGCGGCCCGCCCCTCCCGCTCAATCCGGCCGGATGCCGTGCTGGCGGATGATGGCGCCCCAGCGCTCCCTGTCCTGGCCGATCTGCCGCAGGAAATCCTCCACGCTGCCGCCAGTGGGCAGGATGCCGTTCTCCGCGAAGCGCCGCTGCACCTCGGGCGAGGCC
>JALHNW010000100.1:1195-6670 GCA_022843345.1 Rubritepida sp.
TGGATCTCCGGCGGCGTGCGCCCGGGCAGCACCAGCCCGAACCAGGAGGGGATGACGAAGCCCGGCAGCCCATCGCGCGAGATCACCGGAAGGTTCGGGGAAAGCGGCGAGGCGGAGGGCGCGCCATAGGCGACGGCGCGCAGCCCGCCGTCGCGGATCTGGCCCAGGAATTCCGGCATGTTGCCGAACATCACGTCCACCCGGCCAGCCACGATATCCACGATCGCCGGCGCGCCGCCGCGATAGGGCACCTGCGTGATCTCCACCCCGTTCAACGCGGCGAAGAGGATGCAGGACAGCTGCTGCGAGGAGCCGGCGCCCACCGTGGCGCAGGTGGCCCCGCGGGTACGCGCTTTCTCCATCAGGTCGCGCCAGGTGCGGATGCCGGAATCCCGCCCGGCCACCAGAATGTTGTAGACCGAGCCGACATTGGCGACGGGGGCGATGTCGCGCTCCACGTCGTAGGGCACGGCCTGCATCTGCGGCGTGACCGTCATGATGCCCATGGAGGCGAGCAGCAGCGTCTGCCCGTCGGGTGCCGCGCGCACCAGCTCCTGCGCCGCCACCACGCCGCCGCCGCCGGTGCGGACGTCCACCACCACCTGCGTGCCGAGTTGCTGGGAGAGCTGGTCGGCCAGGATGCGGGTGATGAGGTCGGAGGTGCCGCCGGCCGCGAAGGCGCCGATCAGCCGCACGGGGCCGCGCAGGAAGGGCGCCTCCTGCGCCGCGGCGGGCAGGGCGGCGAGGCCAAGGGTGGCGGCCAGGGCCAGTGATGCGAGGCGTCTTCTCATTGTCGTTTCCTCCTCGGTCTGAGCAAAGGCTACACGTAGCTGGGCCCCTCGATGGCCGGGTGGGCGCGCAGCCAGTCCTCGTCCACCTCCACGCCGATGCCGGGCGCCTCGTTCGGCCGCACCGTGCCGTCGGGCGCCAGCGCCCAGGGCGTGGAGCACAGCGCGTCGCGGAACAGGTTGGCCTTGGAGATGTCGGCCTCGAAGAATCCGCCATTGTCGAGCGCGCAGAGGAAATGGATCGTCGCCGCCTGGTTCAGCCCGGTCATGGACGAATGCGGATGCACTGGGATCTTGTGCGCCGACGCCATGGCGGCGATGCGAAGCGCCTCGGTGATGCCGCCGCACTTGGACAGGTCCGGCTGCCAGATGCCCACTGCGCCCTGCTCCAGCAGCGGCCCGAACTCGAAGCGGGTGAAGTGGTTCTCCCCCACCGCCAGCGGCGTGCGGCCGAAGCCACGCGCCTCGCGGTAGCAGCGGTGGTCGTGCGGCGGGAAGGGCTCCTCCAGCCAGCCTATGCCCAGCGCATCCATCGCGGGCATGACGCGGCGCACCTGCTCCAGCGTGTACGCCGTGTTGGCGTCCGTCAGGATGTCCACCTCCTCGCCGAAGGCGCGGCGCACCGCCTCCATCCGCGCGATGTCCAGCGCCACCGTGTCACCCACGCGCAGCTTCACGGCGCGGTAGCCGGCCTCCATGTGCGGCCGCGCCTCGTCCACCAGCTCCCCGGGCGGCTGGTAGCCCAGCGCCACGCCGCCGGCATAGGCGGGAATGGGGCGCGACGAGCCGCCCAGCAGCTTGTAGAGCGGCAGCCCGGCGGCCTTGCCGCGGATGTCCCACAAGGCCATGTCCAGCCCCGACATGGCCAGCGCGCAGCCCGCCCCCATGCCGTGCGAGGCGAGCTGGCCCTTGTAGATCCTGGCCCAGACGCCGACCGTGTCAGTCGCCTCCATGCCTTGCACGAGGCGCGTCAGCGTCGTCGTCAGCAGCGCCGCGACGGCGGTGTGGGCGCGGCCGTGGTGGCTTTCCCCCCAGCCCACGATGCCGTCATCGGTCGTGACCTTCACCACCACCGCGTCGCGCTTCACCGCGCGGCCCACGCCCAGCGCGACCCCGCCCCCCGGCGGCACGGGAAAGGAGGTCGGGAAGGCCTCGATGCGGGCGATCCTCATGCGCGCACCCCATGCTCGTCCAGGAAGGATTGGCAGACGGTGATGCCCAGGCCAGGGCGGTCGGGGATCTCCACGTGGCCGTCCACCACGGAAAAGTCTTCTTCGACGAGGTCGTGCAGCATCGGGTTGTGCCCCAGGGAGTACTCCAGGATGAAGCCTGAGGTCTGCGAGCACGCCAGGTGCAGCCCCGCCGCGAAGGCCGGCGCGCCGGACCACAGGTGCGGCGCCAGGCGCAGGTTGAAGGCGGAGGCCAGCGCCGCGATCCGCAGCCCCTCCGTGATGCCGCCGGCGATGGCGAGGTCGGGCTGGAGCACGTCGGCCGCCCGCAGCTCGCAGATCTCGCGGAAGTCGTGGCGGGTGAACTCGCTCTCGCCGGTGCTGATGGGCACGGTGGAGCAGGCGCGCACCTCGGCCAGGCCGCGCTTGTCGTCGGCGCTCACGGGTTCCTCGAACCAGGACAGGTCACAATCCTCCACCATGCGGCAGAAGGCGCGGGCCTCGGCCACCGTCCAGGTGCCGTGGGCGTCGGCCATCAGCTTGATGTCGGGGCCGAGATGGGCGCGCGCGGCGCGGACGCGTGCGGCGGAGCCGGCCGGCGAGCCGTCCATGACGCCGACGCGCATCTTCACCGCGCGGAAGCCCGCCTTGTCGCAGTAGGACTGCAGCTGCGGGCCGATGGCCGCCGCATCCGCCCAGCCGCCCGAGGCGTAGGCCGGCATCCGCTCCATCCGCCGCCCGCCCAGCAGCCGCCACACCGGCACGCCGAGCGACTTGCCCAGGATGTCCCACAGCGCGACGTCCACGCCCGCGATCGCGGAGACCGACAGCCCGCGCCGGCCGAGCTGCGGCAGGGCGTGGCCCTTGGCGATCGCGTAGCCCTCGCGCGGGGTGTTGTACATCACGTCCCACAGGCGGGAGATGTCGCGCGGGTCCTGGCCCAGCAGCAGCGGCGCGAAGTCGTGGTTGATGATGGCGGCAAGGCCGGCGCAGGCGGCGGCGCTGCCCACCCCCGCCTTGGCCTCGCCCCAGCCGGTGATGCCCGCATCAGTGTCCACGCGGACGATGACGGAATCGAAGGTGGGCACACGGCCGAAGTCGCTGGTGTGCTGGCGCTCGTAGGGAATGGGCACGCGGCACCAGGTGGCGTGGACGTTCGTGATCCTCATGCGGGCAGCGCCTCCCGCCTGGCGCGCGACGCTTCCCAGGCCTCGGGGTTGATGAAGCTGCGCGGCCGCTCGCCACGCAGGATGCGCACCACCTCCTCCGCCGCGCCGGTGCTCATCCGCACCACCGCCTCCTGCGACAGGCCGGCGACGTGGGGCGTCAGCAGCACGTTGGGCAGCGACAGCAGCGGATGGTCCTGGGCGAGGGGCTGGTGGTCGAACACGTCCAGCGCGGCGCCGCCGATGCTGCCCGAGCGCAGCGCGCCAAGCAGCGCCGCCTCGTCCACCACCGGCCCGCGGGACACGTTGATGAGACAGGCATCGCGCTTCATGCGACCCAGGCGCGCGGCATCGGCGAGGCCGCGCGTCTCCTCCGAAAGCGGGCAGGCCAGCGCCACGAAATCCGCCTGCGCGAACAGATCGTCCAGCGCCGCCCACTCCACGCCGGGCGGCATGGCGGAGCGGTCGCGCCGGAAGCCTAGCACGCGCATCCGCAGGCCCACCCCCGCGATCTCCGCCAGCCGCGCGCCAATGGCGCCGACGCCCACGATGCCCAGCGTGCGCCCGCGCAGCTCGAACCCCGCATCGGCGCGGGCGCGGGCCTTCGTCCAGCCATCTGCGCGCAACTCGCGGTCCATCGCCGCGGCGCCGCGCGCGATGGCGAGCATCTGCGCCACGACGTGTTCGGCCACCGCATCCGCGTTCGCCCCCGGCACGTTGGCGACCAGCACGCCATGGGCCGTGCAATCCGCCACCGGGATCATGTCCACGCCCACCCCCTGGCGCACCGCCGCCAGCAGGCGGGGCGCGCGGGCGGACAGGTCTGGCGGCAGGTTGCGGCGGACCACGACGGCCTCGGCACGCCCCAGCAGCGCGTCCAGCCCGCCCGCGCCGGGCAGCTCCACCGCGTGGCCGGCCTCGCGCAGCAGCGCCTCGCCGGCGGGGTGGATCGGGTCGGTCAGCGCGACCAGCACCTCACGCCACCTTGTACTGGTTCAGCACGGCACGATCGACCTCGATGCCTAGCCCGGGCCCGCCGGGCACGGCGACGATGCCGTTCACCTGCACGATCGGTTCCTTCGCCAGGTGGTCGCGCAGCGGGTTGGGCGTCTGCTCGAATTCCAGCATGGGCGGGGCGGGGCGCAGGCAGGGCGGCGTATCGGGCAGGGCGGCCAGGAACTGCACGGTGGCGGCCAGGCCGATGGCGCTGCCCCAGGCGTGGGGAACGCATTCGACGCCGTGCGCCGAGGCCAGCGCTGCGATCTTGCGGCACTCGCTGATGCCGCCGGCGGCGCAGACATCGGGCTGGACGATGTCCATGGCCTTGGAGGCGATGATGTCGCGGAATCCCCAGCGAGTGAAGTCGTTCTCCCCGCCCGCCACCGCCATGTCCAGCGCCTGGCTCACCTGGGCGTAGCCCGCGTGGTCCTCGGGGCTGATCGGCTCCTCGAACCACATCAGGTCCAGCTCCTCCATCGCGCGGCCGAGCTGGATGGCCTGGGGCACGGTGAAGCAATGGTTGGCGTCCACCGCCAGCTTCACGCCAGGGCCGATCGCCTCGCGCACGGCGGCGACGCGCCGAAGGTCCAGCTTCGCGTCGCCCAGGCCGATCTTCATCTTGATGGCGTGGAAGCCCTGCGCCGCGTATTTCTGCGCCTCCTCCACCGCTTCCTCGACCAGCCGCTCCATGTCGATAAAGTAGAGGCCGGTGGCGTAGGCCTGCACCTCGGCGCGGTGCGCGCCACCGATGAGCTTGTGGACAGGCTTGTTCACTGCGCGCCCCATGATGTCCCACAGCGCGATGTCGATGCCCGACAGCGCGGTGATGCTGAATCCCTGGGCGCCGTAGTCCTTGATTCGGTTGTACAGGTCCTCCCACACCACCTCCACGTCGAAGGGGTCGCGGCCGATGACGCGCGGGCGGTACTGCGTATCGATCAGCGCCTTGTTCACGGCGGCCGGGCCGTAGCACTCGCCCCAGCCGGTGATGCCCTCGTCGGTCGAGACCTCGACGATGCAGGAGGCGCGGGTGGAGTAGACCCAGCCGCGGGCGGAGACGAAGGGCTGCTCCACCTTGCTTTGCAGGATGTGGCAGGTGACGTCGGTGATCCTCATTCGCTTCGCGGTCCCCCCTGATTCTTCTGCAGCAGTTCCAGCCAGTAGCCCTCGACGCCGCGCAGGTGCCCGCCCATCGCGGCCTCGGCGGCGTCGGCGTCGCGCGCGGCCACCGCGTCGCGCATCGCCAGGTGCTGCGCGTGCGAGGAGGGCGCGCGGGTGCCGTCGGCGAAGTAGGCGCGCCGGCGCGTGCGCGACATTAGGTAGAAGGCGTTGACCACGCGCAGGAAGACGCGG
>JALHNW010000101.1:0-4755 GCA_022843345.1 Rubritepida sp.
CGCGCGCCCCGCGCACCTCCAGCGCGCCGCGCAGGGTGAGCGCGATGGCCGCGGCCTCGGCCTGGGCGTCGGGGGCCTCGATGCGCGCCACCCCCTCCAGCGCGGGGCGCCAGCGGCGGGGGTTGCGGGTGGCCCAGGCGGACAGGCCGGCGGCCGGCAGCAAGGCGGTGCCGAGCAGCTTGGCCCGCGCCTCGCGCGGCGAAGGCTCCTTGGTCCAGGGCGTCGCGTCGGCCATGGTGGCGCCCATGCGGCGCAGCATGCGGCGCTGGCCGCTGAAGGGGTGGGTGCAGGCCTCGCGCAGGGCCTCGTCCTCCACGCGCGCGGTCGCGTCGTCCTCGCCCGGGATCACCACGAAGCCCTGGGGCAGCTGGGTGGCAATGGTCTTCAGCAGGTCGGCCGCGGCCGGGACCGTGCCGCCCAGGCCAATGCCGGCGGCGATCACCGGGCCGTCCGGGGGCGCGTCCTCCCAGGCGCGGCGCTGGGCGCGCAGGGCCATGACGCGGCGCACGCCGATGTCCAGCAGGCCCTGCGCGTCCAGCCAGCCCTGCCATTCGCGCACCACGGCGCGCAGGAAGGTGGTGGTGATCTGCCAGTGGGTGGCCAGGTTCTCGGGCGCCAGCGCGTCCAGCCGCTCCAGCCAGGACTGGGTCAGCAGGGCGGGGTCGTCGGGGAGGATCTCGGCCTCCTCCAGCGCGATCTCGTCCAGCAGCTTCGCCAGTTCGCCGGCCAGTTCCCAGGCGTGGCTGCTGGTGGGCGGGCCGCCGGCCTGGCGCGGCAGGCGGGCTGCGAAGCGGGCCAGCACGGCCTGGCGCGTCAGCGCCTCGACGGCGGGGGGCAGCAGGAGGAGGGCGGGCAGCTCCAGCTCGTCCGCATCCTCGACCGACAGGCCGGCGAGGGCGCGCAGGCGCGGCAGCAGCAGCGCCTCGCCGCCCGATTCCGCCAGGAAGGCGGATTGCAGCGCGCGCGAGGAACGCCGCGTGGGCAGCAGGACCGTGGCGCGCGCCAGCGCCTCGCCGGTGCCGAAGCGCGCGAGGGTGCCGCGGGCCAGGGTGGGCAGGAAGGGCAGGCCGGGGGGGATGACGTGCAGGCGCATGGCGGGAGCATAACGCGGGACGGGGGCAAGGTGTGATGGCCCCGCGCCGGCCTTGTTTCCGGCCCGGCGGTGCTGATATCGCTGGGGCCATGACCGCCATGCCCCGCCCCGAGACGACGGCGCCGCCCGCTGCGAAGCCGGAAACGCCCGCCGAACGCCTGGCACGCCAGCGCGAGGCGATGGGCAAGGTGCTGGAAACGCAGCGCGGCGTGCTCGCGGAATTGGCCAAGCGGTGACGGCGGGCGGCGTGCCCGTGCCCGCCGATCCGGCGGAGGCCGTCACCATGACCGAGCGCCTGGCGAGTGGGGAGGCGGACGTCGCCGCCTTCGCTGCCTGGCTGCGGGTGTTGACCGGCTGAACCCCTACTCCGCCGCCGCCTTCGCCGGCGCCTTCCGCACCCGCAGCCGCCGGATCCGCCGTGCATCCGCATCCAGCACCCGGAACTCCAGCCCCGACGCGGCGTGGGAGACGATCTCGCCCTTCGCCGGCACCCGCCCGGCGAGCGTGAACACCAGCCCGCCCACGGTGTCTATGTCCGCGCCGCGCTCCTCATCCGTCAGCACCGCGCCCAGCCGCTCCTCGAAATCCTCGATCGGGGTGCGGGCGTCCAGCTCCAGCACGCCCTCGGCGCGCTCGGTGATCTGGGGCGCGCCCACTTCGTCATGCTCGTCGGCGATGTCGCCCACGATGGTCTCCACCAGGTCCTCGATGGTGATCAGGCCGTCGATGCCGCCGTACTCGTCCACCACCAGCGCCATGTGCACCCGCTCCACCCGCATCCGCAGCAGCAGGTCCAGCACGGGCACGGAGGGGACGATCAGCAGCGGCCGGCGCAGGATGGCGCGCAGGGAGAAGCCTTCGGAGCGGCCGAGCTGGGCGATGATGTCCTTGATGTGGACCATGCCCAGCACGTCATCCAGCTCGCGCCCGATCACCGGGTAGCGGCTGTGGCCCTCGCGCTGCACGAACTCCACCGCCTGCCCGAAGGACAGGTCGGCGGGCAGGGCGATGATGTCGGCGCGCGGCAACATCACGTCGTAGGCGGTGGCGCCCCGCAGCTTCAGCACGTTGCGCAGCAGGGCGCGCTCGTGCGGGTTCAGCGCCTCGGCCTGCTCGCCCGCGCGCTCGATGGCGGGCGCGTCCTGCTCGATCAGCGCCTCCACGCTTTCGCGCAGATTGGCCTCGCGCTTGCCGAACAGCCCGCGCAGGCGGCGCATCACGGCGGGCTTCTGGGGAGAGTCGCTCGGCATCAGGCGGCAACCTTCGGCCGCTCTGCGGCATGGGCTTTCCACGGGTTCGGGAAGCCCAGCCGGTGCAGGATGCGCGCCTCCGCGCGTTCCATCCGCATCGCCTCGCCGGCCGAAAGGTGGTCGTGCCCCAGCAAATGCAGCACGCCATGCACCACCAGGTGCGCGAAATGCGCGGGGAGCGTGCGCCGTTCCGCCAGCGCCTCGCGCCGCACCACGCCCAGGGATATCGCCAGGTCGCCGAGCACCAGCGCGCCGTAGGGCGCGGGGAAGGACAGGACGTTCGTCGCCTTCTCCTTGCCCCGGAAGCCGCCGTTGAGCTGCCTGATCCGCGCGTCGTCGGTCAGCAGCAGGGTGATGGGCCCGCCCTCGCCCTGGTCCGCCAGGGCGGCCTGGACGGCGCGGCGCGCCAGGCGGTCCACCTGGGGCAGGGCGGCGCGCCAGCCGGGCGCCTCGTGGATGATGTCCAGCCCGAGGGCGAAGCCGCCCCCGGGCATGCTACTGTCGCAGTCCATCGCGTCCCTTGTGGGCCTCCATGGCGCCGTAGGCCTGCACGATGCGGCCCACGAGCGGGTGGCGCACCACGTCCCGCTCGTCGAAGCGGGTGAAGCCTATTCCGGGCACCCCGTCCAGCACCTGCACCGCCTCCACCAGCCCGGACTTCTGCCCATGCGGCAGGTCCACCTGCGACGGGTCACCCGTGATGGCCATGCGCGTGCCCTCGCCCATGCGGGTCAGGAACATCTTCATCTGGGCCGGCGTGGTGTTCTGCGCCTCGTCCAGGATGGCGAAGCAGTGGGCGAGCGTCCGGCCGCGCATGAAGGCGAGGGGAGCGATCTCGATCTCGCCGGCGGCCAGGCGGCGGGCCACCTGCTCGGCCGGCAGCATGTCGTGCAGCGCGTCGTAGAGGGGGCGCAGGTAGGGGTCCACCTTCTCCTTCATGTCGCCCGGCAGGAAGCCCAGCCGCTCGCCCGCCTCGACGGCGGGCCGCGACAGCACGATGCGGTCCACCCGGCCCGATTGCAGCAGCGCCACGCCCTGGGCGACCGCCAGATACGTCTTGCCCGTGCCGGCCGGCCCCAGGCCGAACACCATCTCGCAGCGCGACAGCGTGTCCATGTAGGCGGATTGCGCGGGGGTGCGGGGCGCGATGGCCCCCCGGCGCGTCCTGATCTGCGGGATGTCCTGGAGCGGCAGGCGCGGGTCGGCCTCCGCCTCGCCCTCGGCCATGCGGATGGCGCCCTCCACCTCGCTGGCGCCGATGCTCATGCCGCGCTCCAGCCCGCGCCACAGGCCGCGCAGCACGGATTCCGCCATCAGCGTGCGGGCCGGCGGGCCGGAGATGGTCAATTTGTTGCCGCGGCTGGCCACCTTCACCCCCAATCGTCCCTCGATGCGCGCCAGGTGCCGGTCATGCTCGCCATGGAGCAGCGGCAGCAGCGCGTTGTCCTCGAACTGCAGCGTCACGCTGCGCGTCTCGGAGGACGGGCGGGGGCGGAGGGCGACGGTGGTGCTCAAGCGGCGGTTCTCTCCTGCTCGACGAGCTCGCCCGAAAGCGAGTTGGGATGCCCTGCGAGGATGCGGACCGGCGTGGTCCGCCCCACGCAATGCGAAGGCGCGAGGGCATGGACGGGTTGCAGCCACGGCGTGCGGCCGGACATTTGCCCGGGGTGACGGCCCGGCCCGGTCCACAGCACCTCGCATATGGTGCCGGCCATGCCCGCGTTGAAGGCCGCCTGCTGCTCGCGCAGCAGGGCCTGGATCTCCGCCAGCCGCCGGTCCTTGTCGGCCTCCGCGACCTGGAGCGGCGCGCCGGCCGCGGGCGTGCCGGGGCGGGGCGAATACTTGAAGGAGAAGGCCTGCGCGAAGCCGACGCGGCGGATCAGCGCCATCGTCGCCGCATGGTCCTCCTCCCGCTCGCCCGGGTGGCCCGCGATGATGTCGGTGGACAGCGCGAGGTCCGGCCGCGCCACGCGCAGCCGGTCCACCAGCCGCAGGTAGTCCTCGGCCCGGTGCCCGCGGTTCATGGCGGCGAGGATGCGGTCGGAGCCGCTCTGCACCGGCAGGTGCAGGAAGGGCATCACCTGCGGGATGTCGCGGTGGGCCGCGATGAGCGCCTCGTCCATGTCGCGCGGGTGGCTGGTGGTGTAGCGCAGCCGCTCGATGCCCGGCACCTCGGCCAGCAGGCGCAGCAGGCCGGCGAGGCCGGACGCGCCCTCGCCATGCCAGGCGTTGACGTTCTGGCCCAGCAGCGTGACCTCGCGCGTACCCTGCGCGGCCATGCGGCGCGCCTCGGCGAGGATGGCGGCGGCGGGGCGGGAGTACTCGGCGCCGCGGGTGTAGGGCACGACGCAGAAGGCGCAGAACTTGTCGCAGCCTTCCTGGATCGTCAGGAAGGCGGTCACGCCCTGGGGC
>JALHNW010000101.1:4765-6663 GCA_022843345.1 Rubritepida sp.
TTCTCCTCCGTCGGGAACTCCGTCTCGATCACGTGGCCGGCGCCGCGGGCGGCGCGGGCGACCATCTCGGGCAGGCGGTGGTAGCTCTGCGGGCCCAGCACGATGTCCACGTAGGGCGCGCGGGCGGTGATCTCCGCGCCCTCCGCCTGGGCCACGCAGCCGGCGACGGCCAGCACCATGCCTGGCCGCGCCTCCTTCATCGCGCGCAGCCGGCCGAGCTCGGAGAACAGCTTGTCCGTCGCCTTCTCGCGGATGTGGCAGGTGTTGAGGATGACCATGTCGGCCCCCTCCGGCGCCTCCGCCGGCGCGTAGCCCAGGGGGGCCAGCACGTCGGCCATGCGCGTGCCGTCGTACACGTTCATCTGGCAGCCCCAGTTCTTCACGAACAGGCGCTTCTTCTCGGTCATGGCAAGGGAACCCCCGGGCATCCGGGGCGGGAGATGCGGGCCGGGGGCCGCGCGGTCAAGCAGCGGCCCCGCGGGGGAGGGGCGTCCGGCTCATCGGGCGTGAGCGTGGCAGGGGGGATTCGCGCCGGTCAAGCGGCATTGACCGACATCTGCGGCACATTCCATCCTCCGGGCCAATCATCGGCGTTGAGGAATGCAGCCATATGGCATCGAAGGGTCAGTTGACGGGCATGCAGGGCGTTTTCCTCGTCGCAGCCGAGCTTTCCCGCCGTGGCTTCATTGTCTCGCCGACCTCGCGCAGCGCCAGGGGAGCAGACCTTCTCGTTACCGACCAGGATTGCAGAAAGGCTTGGTCGGTACAGGTCAAGACCAATGGCAAGCCAGTGAACTTCTGGCTGGTCGGCGAGAAGGCACTGACGCTCAAATCCGAGAGCCATGTGTACGTCTTCGTCAACCTCAAGAAGCATGGGGATGCCGACTACATTGTCGCGAAGAGCGAACATGTCGCCTCGCATACCCAGACATTTGTTGCCAAGAAGACCGGCTCGTCGTGGTGGTCTTTCTACGAGAAGGATCGTCCCAGCCAGGAAGCTGGATGGGACATCTTCGGCGATCCATTTGCCTCGCCAGAGATGTCGCTCGACAACGAGGTCACGGCGGACGAGATCGCAGGCTAGCGTCACGCCGCGACAGCGCGGTTCTGCCGCAGCGCCGCCGCCGCCGCCGTCACCCGCTGGCCCACATCGGCGGCCAGCCGCTTGCGGTCGGGCAGGGCGCCGGGTGCGACGGGCGCGCCCAGCGACACGCTCACCCGCGTGCCGGTCCGCCGCAGCAGCCGCCAGGCGTGGGACGCGGTCTCCATGTCCCCGTACCACGCGAAGAGGGGCCGGTCCTTGCGCCCCACCGGCAGCCCGCCGAGGCGGTCATACACCACCGCCACCGGCTGCACCGCCGCCGCGGCACCCGCCACCGCGAAGAAGGAGGAGCGGAAGGGCAGCACCCGCGCGCCGTCGCTCGTCGTGCCCTCGGGGAACAGGATGATGCTTTCCCCGCCCTCCAGCCGCGCGCGCATGGCCTGCGCCTCGTCGCCCGTGCGGCCCCGGTTGCGCGAGACGAAGACGGTGCGCCCCAGCTTCGCCACCCAGCCGATCAGCGGCCAGCCGCCCACCTCGGCCTTGCTCACGAAGCGCGCGTCCAGCAGCGCGCCCAGCACCAGGATGTCCAGCCAGGAGGAATGGTTGGAGACGAACAGCACCCGCCCCCCCGCGCAGGGCGCGCCCTCCACGCGCAGCCGCAGCCCGATCAGCCACAGCAGGCTGCGGTGGTAGAAGCGGGGGAAGTGGTCCTTGGCGCGGCCGGGAACCGCCAGCAGCACCGCTTGCACCGGCATGCACAGCAGGGTGAACAGCACCACCGACGCCAGGCGGCGCACCGCGCGCAGGCGCCCGCCCGGCTCGCGCTCGTCGCCCAGCACGTCGGACCACGCCTGGG
>JALHNW010000102.1 GCA_022843345.1 Rubritepida sp.
CCGGACCTGGCCGTGAGCCTGGTCTTAGCCACCGCGGAGGAATCGGCCCTGCTGCGCCGCTACACCGAGACGCGGCGCCGCCACCCGCTGGCGCCGGGCGGCGCCCTGGGCACCCGCGTGCAGGACGGCATCGCGCGCGAGGAGGCGCTGATGGCCCCCCTGCGCGACGCCGCCGACTGGGTGGTGGACACCTCCGACCTGCCGCTGTTCCGCCTGCGCCAGATGATCGAGGCGCGGTTCCGCACGGACGCCGCCCCTGGGCTTTCCGTGCTGTGCCAGAGCTTTGCCTTCCCCCGCGGCCTCCCGCGCGAGGCGGATCTGGTGTTCGACCTGCGCTTCCTGCAGAACCCGCACTACGAGGCGCAGCTGCGCCCGCTGACGGGGCGCGACCCGGCGGTGGGCGGCTTCGTGGAGGCGGACCCCGACTTCGCCGGATTCTGGGGGCGGCTGACGGGCTTCCTCGACCCCCTGCTTCCGCGCTATGTTGCCGAGGGAAAGAAGTACCTGACCATCGCGCTCGGCTGCACCGGCGGCAAGCACCGCTCCGTGTTCATGGCCGAGCGACTGGCAGACCACCTCCGCCGGCAGGGCTGGCGCGCGGAATCCGCGCATCGGGAACTCGATGCGATGGTCCATACCCCCGCGCCCGCCCCCCCGGTGGCACCCGAACCACCCCCCCATCCGGGCCAGGAGGCCCGCGACCCGACACCATGACCACGCCCACAGACTTCCGCGCATGATCGGACTCGTCCTGGTCACCCACGGGCGCCTCGCGCTCGAGCTGCGCCACGCCATGGAACACGTCGTCGGCCCGCAGGAGGCGGTGGCCACCGTCTGCATCGGCCCCGAGGACGACATGGAGGGCCGGCGGGCCGACATCCGCGGCCGCATCGCCGAGGTGGACCGCGGGGATGGCGTCGTCATCCTCACCGACATCCTGGGCGGCACGCCGTCCAACCTCGCGCTCAGCCTCGCCGACCACCGGCAGGTGGAGGTGATCGCCGGCGTGAACCTGCCGCTGCTGGTGAAGCTCGCCAAGATCCGCGGGACCGAGCCGCTGCTGGAGGCGGTGGACGCCGCCGCGCGGGCGGGCCGCAAGTACATCGCCGCCGCCGGCGACCTCATCAACGGCGGCACGGCATCGCAGATGCCGGAGAAGCCGAAAGGAAACGCCGCATGAACGAGTGGCCCGGGGAGACGGAGGACCACAACCCGCACCTTGCCTCCGCCGCCGCGGAGCCGCCCCTGGAGCCTGCCCCATGCGGCGAGGGCGGCCTGGTGCTGCGGCGCACGGTGACGATCATCAACCAGCGCGGCCTGCACGCGCGGGCGGCGGCCAAGCTGGTGGCGCTGGCGGAACGGTTCGGCGCGTGCCTCAATGTCTCCAAGGCCGGGCAGAGCGTGCCCGCCTGCTCCATCATGGGGCTGATGATGCTGGGCGCGGGCAAGGGGAGCGAGGTGGTGATCGAGGCCGAGGGCTGGGACGCGAAGGAGGCGCTGGACGCCGTTTCCGCCCTGGTGGAAGCCGGCTTCGGTGAAGACTGACGCCCCGAAGCCCCGCAAGCCCAGGGGGGCCGGGGAGCGGCGCTTCGGCGGCATCCCCGTCTCGCCCGGCATCGCCACCGCGCCGGTCTACGACCTCACGGAAGCCCCCGGCGAGGCGCCGCGCCGCCTGATCGAGCCGCACGAGGCGGAGGGCGAGCGCGCGAAGCTGGCCGAGGCCGCCGCCTATTCCCGCAAGCAGGTCGCCAAGCTCAAGACCCGCCTGTCCGTCCTGCCCGAGGAGGCGAAGGAGGAGCTGGAGCCCCTGCTGGACGCCTACATCCTCATGCTCGGCAACTCGCGCCTGCTGCGCAACGCCCGCCGGCGCATCGGCGAGGAGGGGCTGTCCGCCGAAACCGCCGTCCACGACGAGGCGGAGGCGATCGCCGCCGCCATCCTCGCCACCAAGGGCGACGACAAGTCCGGCCTGAACCGCCGCGCCTACGAGGTGCGCGAGATCGCCAAGCGCCTGGTCCGCAACCTCACCGCCACGCCCTTCCGCTCGCTGAAGGAGGTGCCCCAGGGCGCCATCCTGGTGACGGACGAGCTGACGCCGGCCGACGCCGCGCTGCTCGAACCCGGCCGCGTCGCCGGCGTGGCCACCGAGGAGGGGGGTGCGGACGGGCACACCGCCATCATGCTGCGCGCACTCGGCATCCCCGCCGTGCTGGGCTGCCACGGGCTGACCGAGGCCGCGGTGCGCGGCGACATGGCGGTGCTGGACGGCGGCAAGGGCTTCATCGTGCTGCACCCGGGCGCCGAGGCGCTGGCGGCCGCCAAGTCCGGCCTCCAGGCCCAGGCGAAGGAGAAGCTGCGCCTCGACAAGCTCCGCACCCTGCCGGCCGAGACGACGGACGGCCAGCGCGTGGACCTGCACGCCAACCTGGAGATCCCGGCCGAGCTGCCGCTGATCCACAACGCGGGCGCCGAGGGCATCGGCCTGCTGCGGACCGAATTCCTGTTCATGAACCGCGAGGACCTGCCGGACGAGGAGGCGCAGGTCGCCGCCTACCGCACCGTCGTGGAATCCATGGCGGGGCATTGCGTCACGATCCGCGTGCTCGACTGGGGCGGCGAGAAGGACATGGAGGCGCTGAGCCAGGGCGTGCCGGTCGCCACCGGCCCGAACCCGGCGCTGGGGCTGCGCGGCATCCGCCTGCTGCTGAAGCGGCCCGAGCTGCTGGAGGAGCAGTTCGCCGCCATCCTGCGCGTGGCCGCCATGGGCGAGGTGCGCGTGCTGCTGCCCATGGTCACCGTGCCGCAGGAGGTGGCCCAGGCCCGCGACATCTTCGAGCGCGTGGCCAAGCGCCTGAAGCGCCGCGGGGTGGAGCTGCCCGACAAGCTGCCCCCGCTGGGCGCCATGATCGAGACGCCGGGCGCCGCGCTCGCCGCCGACGCCATCGCGCTGGAGGCCGATTTCTTCGCCATCGGCACCAACGACCTGGCGATGTACACCCTGGCCGTGGACCGCGCCGAGGCCGACGTGGCGCACCTCTACGACCCGCTGCACCCCGCCGTGCTGCGGCTGATGCAGTTCGCCACCGAAGCGGCGCTGCGGCTTCGCATGCCGGTTTCCGTGTGCGGCGAGATGGCGGGCAACCCCAAGCTGGTGCCGCTGCTGCTGGGGCTGGGGCTGCGCTCGCTGTCCATGAACGCCGCCGCCATCCCGCGGGTGAAGCAGGCGGTGCGCGCGCTGGACATCGACGACTGCGCCCGCTTCGCCCGCCGCGTGATGGAGCAGGGCGACCCGCGGCGCATCGCCGAGCTGGTCGAGGAGTTCTCGGCGCAGAAATAGTTGCGCCGGCAACGGCTTCGGGGCGTTATGCTGCTGCCATGACGCACCCCGCCCGCCTGCCTTGGGAGCTGCATCCCGCCCTGTCCGAGGAGCGCCTGCTGGCCTGCGCCCGGCTGCTGGCGCGCGGCCGCGCCGACGCGCTGGCGCTGGCGGACCACTGGGCGGGGGACGATGCCTGGTCGGTCGGCTGCCGGGCCTACGCCTTCTCCAAGCACCAGCTGGCGCGCGCCGCCGAGAGCGGGCGCTTTCCCTGGCTGCGCATCCTGGACGAGACGCACCACTTCGTCTTCCTGGTGGATGGCGTGCCGGTGCGCTTCTTCCGCGGCGACGCCGCCGACCCGAACAAGCGCACCCTGCGCCAGCAGGAAAGCGAGGCGGAGCAGCTGGCCCTGGCGCTGGGCGCGCACGACGCCGACGGGCTGATGTTCCGCTTCGCGGTGGAAACCCACCCGGACGGCGCGGTGCGGCGCGTGGTCTTCCTGGCCCTGCGCGGCGAGGAAGGGCGGGTGGAATGCGCCTGGCCGGTGCCGCTGGACGAGGTGGGGCCCTCGGTGCGGCGCAACGGCGGGGCCGCGATGCAGCTGCCGCTGCCGGCGGGACAGGCGAGGGCGCGGCGGCGGGGGTGAAGGTCCGGGGGGACGCGTGCCCCCCTGCGCTAGGGGGACCAGACTCCGGGGAACAGCGTTACGCTGGAACCTCGGGCAGTGTCTCAGTTTGAAAATCGGCTTACGACCTGAGGCTCATGTGGGGAGCTGCATGGGTGTTCAAAATAGTGAAAGGAGGCCGCCTTGAGGAGCAAGGAAAAGCTTTCGAAGTATAGCCACGAAAACTCCCACAAACATATCCTCTCCATGTGTGGCCGCTTTCCCACCATGGACCAAATTACATCGGACTTTATAAAGGCATGCCAAAGTGTCTTTCCAATTTAGATTTGCGATCTTTAGTGATGGGCTCATTCTAACCTTCTTTTTACCTTCTGCTGTAGCAATCTTCTTCCAGAACTCTATGTTTCGTTCCCCACGCCAATCGTATTGAGTATCAACAGCAAGAAGGTCAGAAAAACTTGGAAGTGGAAAGTTGTTCTCAATTTGTTGTATCCGAACGCGCAAATCTGCATCCTGTTTAACAAGACAATCAAATACAGCTCGCACTCTCGGATCTTCCTGTAAACGTTCAATCATTTGAGCGTCAGTATCAGAAAGAGTTACACACATTCCCCAGGAGTTAAAAGCCATGTAAAGAAATAGAAATTGTTCGAAGTTGCTTGATCCAGAATTAAAGGCGTTTTCTGCTTTGGTGAGCCATGAATGTGTAATTTCGAATCCGCCATACCGGGGATTATGGAATAGTGCAAAGTTCAGGGGCATCTATTTATTCCTGAATCGAGATTCTTCGAGGATGGTAACGAAGTCTGCAGAGATTGCAAAACACTGTGTAGGTCGTCAGTACATTGGATCACCTGTCATCTTTCCAATAACGTGAGACGTTCAAACTGAGACACTACCGGGACCCCCGGCATCGGTTGCCCGCGCCCGTCATGGGCGCGCATGATGGGTGCCGGAGGATGCCATGACACTGTCCCGCCGCGCGGCGTTGGCGCTGCTGCCCACGCCTGCCCTCGCGCAACCCGCGCCACCGATCCGCCTCATCGTGGGCTTTCCGCCCGGCGGGGGCATAGACCTGCTGACGCGGGTGATGGGCGAGGCGCTGGCCGCGCGCCTCGGCCGCACCGTGGTGGTGGAGAACCGCACGGGGGCCGGCGGCAACATCGCCGCCGACGCGGTGGCCAAGGCGGCGCCCGACGGCACCACCCTGGGCGCCATCCCGGCCGGGCCGCTGGTGATCAACCGCCACCTCTACCGCGCCATGCCCTTCGACCCGTTGGCGGACTTCACGCCGATCAGCCGCTTCGCCGCCATCCCGGTGGTGTTCCTGGCCGCGCCGCGCTCGGGCATCACCGACATGGCGGGGCTTCGCGCGGCCCTGGCCCGCGGCGGGCTGCCCTGCGGCACGCCGGGCGCGGGGACCACGCAGCACCTGGCCACCGCCCTGCTGATGGGCGCGCTGGGCACCGACTGCACGCTGGTGCATTACCGCGGCACCGGCCCCGCCCTGCCGGACCTGCTGGGCGGCACCATCGCCCTCTACACCGACACGGTGGTGACCGGCCTGCCGCCGGCGCGCGACGGGCGGGCGCGGGCGATCGCCGTCGCCTCGCCCCAGCGCCTGTCCTTCGCGCCTGACATCCCGGCGGTGGCCGAGACGGTGCCGGGCTTCGCGGCGGAAACCTGGCTGGCGTTGATGGCGCCCCGCGGCATGGCGGATGCCCAGGCCGCCCCGCTGGAAGGCCACATGATGGCGATCGCCCGCGACCCGGCGATCGTGGCGCGGCTGCGCGACCTGGGCGCGGAGGCCGTGGGCTCCACGCGCGCGGAACTGGCGGCGGCGATCCGGGAGCAGGATGCGATGTGGGGGCCGGTGGTGCGGGCGACGGGGGCGACGGCGGAGTGAAGGTCCCCCGGCATCACCCCGCGTCGGGCTGCCGCGACGGATGCGCCGCCGCGAAGGCGGGCAGCGCCGCGGCGCGGTCGGCGATCGCCGTCAGCATCGGATAGGGCGCGAGGTCCACCTCGTAGCGCCGCGCGTTGAACACCGCGGGCACCAGGCAGACATCCGCCTGGGTCACCGCGTCGCCCCAGCAGAACGCGCCGTGCCGTCCCTGCATCGCCAGCGTCGCCTCGAAGCTCCGCAGGCCCTCGGCGGTCCAGTGGCGGTACCATTCGACGCTGTCGGCCTCGCTCAGCCCCCAGCGGCCGCGCAATTCCTTCAGCACGCGCAGGTTCGTCACCGGGTGGATGTCGCAGGCCACCACCTGGCACAGGCTGCGGACCATCGCCCGCTCCCGCGCGCCCTGCGGCAGCAGGGGCGGCGCGGGGTGCGTCTCCTCCAGGTAGTCCAGCAGGGCGAGGGACTGCGCCAGCGCGGGCTGGCCCTCCTCCACCAGCGCGGGCAGGGCGCCTTGCGGGTTCAGCGCCATGTAGGCGTCGGCGCGGTGCTCGCCCTTCGGCAGGGACACGGCGCGGCCCTCCCAGGGCAGGCCCTTCCAGTGGAGCGCGATCCGCAGCCGGTAGGCGGTGGAGGAGCGGAAATACCCGTACAGGATCATGGCGGCGAGCCTAGCCGCAGCGCCAGCGGCAGCGCCACCACGCAGAGCAGCGCCATCGCCCAGAAGGCGCCCCCGCCGAACCCGGCGTAGAGCGCGCCGCCCGCCAGGGTCAGCACGCCGGTCGCCGCCCCCACGGCGGCGGCGTGCAGCGTCTG
>JALHNW010000103.1 GCA_022843345.1 Rubritepida sp.
ATCCAGCACCGCCGCCGCCGCCGGCCAGGCGGCCAGCAGCGCGTCGGCCAGTTCGCCATGCCCGGCGCCCCCGTGCGCCGCGAGGTGGCGGCCGGAGGCGGTGTATGGCGCGAATTCCTCGCGGATGCCCTTCATGCGGGCGGGAGTTAACGCCGCCTCCACCCGTCGTTGCAAGACGGATTCACCGGCGGGCGGCTTGATGGGCGGGCATCGCGGTGCGAAGGTCCGGCCCGCTGAAGGCAGCGTTCCGCCGGGCCGATCCGGCGACGTCAAGGTAGGGCAAGCAGAGAATGGCCAAGATCAAGGTCAAGACGCCGGTCGTCGAGATGGACGGCGACGAGATGACGCGCATCATCTGGGGCTTCATCAAGGACAGGCTGATCCTGCCCTACCTCGACATCGACCTGAAGTACTACGACCTGGGCATCGAATACCGCGACCAGACCGACGACCAGGTGACGGTGGACGCCGCCAACGCCACCAAGCAGTACGGCGTGGCCGTGAAGTGCGCCACCATCACCCCCGACGAGGCGCGGGTGAAGGAGTTCGGCCTCAAGAAGATGTGGCGCAGCCCGAACGGGACGATCCGCAACATCCTCGACGGCACGATCTTCCGCGAGCCGATCATCTGCGCCAACGTGCCGCGCCTGGTGCCGCACTGGTCCAAGCCCATCGTCGTCGGCCGCCACGCCTATGGCGACATCTACCGCGCCGCCGAGACGAAGGTGCCCGGCGCCGGCAAGGCGACGCTCACCTGGACGCCGTCGGCGGGCGGCGAGCCGATCACGCTCGACGTCACCAGCTTCCCGGCCGGCGGCGGGGTGATGATGGCGATGCACAACACGCGCGCCTCCATCGAGGGCTTCGCCCGGGCCTGCCTGAACTACGGCCTGGCGCGCAACTACGCGGTGTACTTCAGCCACAAGAACACCATCCTCAAGGCCTATGACGGCGAGTTCAAGGACATCTTCCGCCGTGTCTTCGACACCGAGTTCGCCGACCGCTACAAGGCCGCCGGCCTCACCTACGAGGACCGGCTGATCGACGACATGGTGGCCTGCGCGCTGAAGTGGGAAGGCGGCTACGTCTGGGCCTGCAAGAACTACGACGGCGACGTGCAGTCCGACATCGTGGCGCAGGGCTTCGGCAGCCTGGGCCTGATGACCTCCGTCCTGCTCTCGCCCGATGGCGCGACGGTGGAGAGCGAGGCCGCGCATGGCACGGTGACGCGCCACTTCCGCCAGCACCAGAAGGGCCAGGAGACGAGCACCAACCCCATCGCCTCCATCTTCGCCTGGACGCGCGGGCTGGCCTATCGCGGCAAGTTCGACAACACGCCCGACGTGACGGCCTTCGCCGACGCGCTGGAGAAGGTGTGCGTCGCCACCGTCGAGGGCGGGCAGATGACCAAGGACCTCGCCAGCCTCATCGGCCCCGACCAGCCCTGGCTGAACACCCAGGCCTTCCTGGCGGCGCTGGACGAGAACCTGCAGAAGGAAATGGCGAAGGGCTGACGCCATGTGGGGCATGCCGGCGCTGGACATCCTGGCGCTGGCGGTCTTCGCCCTGTGCTGGGCGGGCTACGCGGCCCTGGTGGACCGCGTGCCCGCCATCCGCGCCCGCTCGGTGATCGCCGCGATGGACGAGCACCGGCGCCGCTGGATGCTCGCCTTCCTGGAGCGCGAGAACCGGATCATGGACACGCAGATCATCGGCAACCTGATGAACTCGACGTCCTTCCTCGCCAACACCTCCATCTTCATCCTGGGCGGCCTGGTGGCGCTGCTGGGCGCGCCCGACCTGGGGCGGCGCGTGCTGGCCTCGCTCCCCTTCGCCGAGCCGCCGTCGAACGACTGGGCGTGGGAAATCCGCATCGGGCTGCTGCTGCTGATCTTCATCCGCGCCTTCTTCGAGCTGACCTGGGCGCTGCGGCACTTCAACTACGGCTCCATCGTCATGGGCGGCATCATGCCGGGCACGGCCGACCGCTCGCGCGCACTCGCCGCGGCCGAGGTGCTGAACCGCGCGGGGCGGCACTTCAACACCGGGCTGCGCGCCTACTACTTCGGGCTGGCGGCGCTGGCGTGGATCGTCCACCCGGTGGCGCTCATGCTCGCCTCCCTGCTGGTGGTGCGCGAGCTGCACCGGCGCGAGTTCCGCTCCGTGCTGCGCGAGGCGCTGGTGCGGGAGGCGTCGCGGGGGTTCTAGCGCGCGGGCCCGCGCAGCGGGATCCGCCCTAGAACGGCCCGATCTCGAAGGGCAGCCGCGGGCGGCGGGCGCCGGTGCGGACCGGGTGGTCGAGGACATGGCAGACGTGGAAGTTGTGGATGTTCCACGCCACGCCCTTGCGCTCGACCGGGCGCAGCGGGTTGAGGGCGTTGTGCGCCTCCACCGCCGCCGCCTCGCCGCACCAGCGGTTGTAGCTGACCAGGATCTCCACGTCGTCCAGGTACACCGGCAGCGCAGGCAGGTAGCGCTCCGCCTCGCCCAGCAGCACCGGCAGGACGCGGGTGGTGGAGGAATGCAGGTCAACGTCGATGGACAGGAAGCCCAGCGGCACGCCCGCCGTGCGCGCGGCGAACCCGGCCAGCAGCTCGCCCGCCTCGCCGATCAGCAGGTGGGCCCAGGGGGGCAGGCGCGCGCGCAGCCCCTCGGGCTCGCCCATCGCGAACTGGCCGCCGTGCCAGATCTCCGGGTGGTCGCGGTGGTCGGCCAGGGGGGGCAGGCCGGTGGCGTTGTCCATGCCCCAGACATCCACCGCGAAGCCGTATTCGCGCCGGAAGAAGCCGGCGGCCCGGATCAGGTTCAGCAGCCCCGCGCCCTGCGCCACGCCGATCTCCAGCGCCGCGATGCGGTCCAGCCCCAGGTGGACGGCCTGGCGCACGCCATGGGCGAGGCAGAGCGCGTAGTGCGCGCGGCCGGTGTTGAAGACGCCCGATCGCATCGCCTCGCCCAGGATGGCGAAGTGGCGGTCGAGACCGCGCAGGTCGAGGCTGGACAGGTCCTTGGTGCCGTCCGCGCGGCGGGTGCCGGCGAAGCTGTCCTCGAAGGCCGCGCGCTCGGCCAGCGCGAAGGCCTCGGGCGAGGCGGCGATGGAGGCCCGCATCGCCTCCACGTCGGCATGCGCCGCGGCGTGGGCGTGCAGCACGGACTCGTCCTCGGGCGCGCGGCGCAGCAGCTCGTGATAGGCGAGGGCGACGTCCTCGCGGGTCGGCATGGTCATGATGGGACTCCGGGCGCCGGAAGGTAGCGGGGGCGGCATCACGCCGGCAAGGCGCTGGCCCGCGCCGGGCGCCGGTTCGACACAGGGCCGACGCGGCTCCGAGGCGAGGGCATGTGTCGGCAAGCTTGACACATTGTCCGCCGGGGCAACGCCGGGGAGCGCACAACCCAGGAAATCCCTGTGTCTCGCAGATTGGCACGACGTTTGCCTCGGAGCGATCCGTCACAAATTTTCGAGACGGGCACCAATGATCCGGAAACTGTTCCTCGTTTGCAGCCTGGCCCTGGCGCTCGCGGCGCCGGCCCAGGCAGCCCCAGTCGCCGGCACGGCGCAAGGCATCCTCGCCGGGCCGGCGACGCCATTCCCGATCGCCGAGGACACCACCTTCTTCACCCTGCTGGGCACCGTCCTGGGCGCCTCAGGCGACTTCGCCGCGCCCGATGACGTTCGCGGCAGGATCGTCGGCTTCCTGCCCGTGACGGCGACGGTGGGCGAGGATGTGGTGATGGTCTCGCTGTTCGGGGCGTATGCCGGCGTGGTGACCGCGGTCACGGAAGGCGTCGGCGGCAATGGGCGGCCCAGCGTGGGCGTGTCGAGCATCGGCACCTTCAGCCCCTTCGGCGTCCTCGGCGACTTCACGCCCGGGCTGGCCACGCTGGACTTCACCTTCTTCCAGGTCGGCCGGTTCGCCGTCCAGGGGGTCGTCGGCTCCTTCACCCTCACGGGGCTGGTGCCGGTTCCGGTGCCCGCCGCGCTCGCCCTGTTCGGGTTCGGCCTCGCCGGCCTCGTGGTCACACGGGCAGCGCGCCGGGGGGCTTGAGGGTCGCCAGCACGAAGCTGCTGCGCGTCTCCTTCACGCCGGGGAGGCGCAGCAGCGCGCGGGTGGCGAAGTCGCCGAAGGCGTCCATGTCGGGCGCCAGCACGTGCAGCAGGTAGTCCATGTCGCCGCTCATCGTGTAGGCGGCGATCACCTCGGGCCGCTGGGCCAGGGCGGCGTGGAAGCGCTCCACCACCTCCTCCGCGTGGCTGACGAGCGCCACCTGCACGAAGGCCTGGAGCGGCAGGCCGAGGCGGCGCGGGTTCAGCCGCGCCGCGTAGCCCTGGATGACGCCCTCCTCCTCCAGCCGGCGGACGCGGCGCTGGCAGGGGGTGGCCGACAGGCCGACCTGCTCGGCGAGCGCCACGACGGGCAGGCGGCCATCGGCCTGCAGGGCGCGCAGGATGCGCCGGTCCGCCGCGTCCAGCGCCACGGGAGGGGATCTCACCATCATTCGCGCCTTTCATGGCGTTTTCGCACCGCAGCATCGGCGGGCGCGGCGCATCTTCGGCGAAAACCTCCCCGAGGGGTAGGGTATTGAAAGGGGCATGACGACGATCGCCCCCGCCCCTGCCCTGCGCGGCGACTACGGCGCCGCCGCCGCGGACTACACCGTGCCGCAACGCCACGCCGGCGTCACGCCGGCCGAGCATGCCACCTGGCGCGCCCTGCACGCCCGGCAATCGGCGCTGTTCGGCCGCCACGCGGCGCGCGCCTTTCGCGAGGGCGTGGCGGCGCTCGATTGCGCCGGCGGCGTGCCGGACCTCGACCGCGCCTCGGAGGCGCTGCGCCGCACCGGCTGGCGGCTGGTGGCGGTGCCCGGGCTGATCCCGGAGGACGCCTTCTTCGCGCACCTGGCCGCGCGCCGCTTCCCCGTGACACACTGGCTGCGCCGGCCGGAGGAGATGGACTACCTGGAGGAGCCGGACATCTTCCACGACTTCCTGGGCCACGTGCCGCTGCTGACGGACCCGGCCTTCGCCGACTTCCTGCACGGCTACGGCGAGGCCGGCGCCTTCGCCCAGGCGCAGGGCGCGCTGCGTCCGCTCGCGCGGCTGTACTGGCACATGGTGGAGTTCGGCCTCCTCCTGGAGGATGGCGCGATCCGGGCCTACGGCGCCGGCATCCTGTCCAGCGCCACCGAGACGGTGCACGCCACGGAAGGGCCGGTGCCGCGGCTGCGCTTCGACGCGGCGCGCGTGCTGCGCACGGAGTACCGGATAGACGACCTCCAGCCGCTCTACTTCGTCATCGAGGACTTCCGCGAGTTGTTCGGCCTGCTGCGCGGGCTGGAAGCGGCGCTGCTGCGCGCGCGCGACGCGGACCCCATCGCCCCCGGCGCCGTGCTGGCGGCCGACACGCCCCTCTGAGGAGACGCCCATGGACATCCCCCCCGACCGCACCGACATCGCCGGCCGCATCTGCGAGGCCAACCCGATGGGCACCGACGGCTTCGAGTTCGTCGAGTTCACCGGCCCCGACCAGGCGGCGCTGCGCGACGTCTTCGCGCGGCTGGGCTTCGCGCAGGTGGCGCGCCACCGCTCCAAGGACGTGTCGCTGTGGCGGCAGGGGGAGGTGAACTTCATCCTCAACGCCGAGCCGTCGAGCTTCGCGCAGGCCTTCGGGCGCGTGCACGGGCCGTCCGCCTGCGCCATGGCCTTCCGCGTGGCCGACGCCGCGGCCGCCTTCGAGCGCGCGGTGCAGCTGGGCGCCAAGCCCTTCCACGGGCGCGTGGGGCCGATGGAGCTGAACATCCCGGCCATCGAGGGCATCGGCGGCTCGCTGATCTACTTCGTGGACCGCTACGGCGCGAAGGGCAGCATCTACGACGTGGATTTCCGCTTCCTGGACGGGGTGGAGGACGGCCCGCGCGGCCACGGGCTGACGGTGATCGACCACCTGACGCACAACGTGCATCGCGGCCGGATGGACGCCTGGGCAGGCTTCTACGAGCGCCTCTTCAACTTCCGCGAGATCCGCTACTTCGACATCGAGGGCAAGCTGACCGGGCTGAAGTCCAAGGCGATGACCAGCCCCTGCGGGCAGATCCGCATCCCGATCAACGAATCGAGCGACGACAGGAGCCAGATCGAGGAATACCTGCGCGCCTATGGCGGCGAGGGCATCCAGCACATCGCGATGGGGACGGGCGACATCTACGGCAGCGTCGAGGGCCTGCGCGAGCGGGGCGTGCGATTCCTGGACACGCCCGACACCTACTACGAGCTGCTTCCCCAGCGCCTGCCGGAGACGGGCGAGGACATGGCGCGGATGGCGCGCAACCGCATCCTGATGGACGGCTCGCCCTCCGGCGGGCGGCTCCTGCAGATCTTCACCGAGACGGTGATCGGGCCGATCTTCTTCGAGCTGATCCAGCGCAAGGGCGACCAGGGCTTCGGCGAGGGCAACTTCCGGGCGCTGTTCGAATCCATCGAGCTGGACCAGGTGCGGCGCGGCGTCTTGAAGCCGGCCGCGGAGTAGGGCCGGCTACCGCCGCGGCTGCTCGGTCAGTTCCACCAGGAAGCTGGCCGGGCGCGAGGCCGAGCGCCAGCGCAGCCCGACGCCCTGCGCGCCGGGGGCCGAGGGCGAGCGGCGCGGCGCCCTGCG
>JALHNW010000104.1 GCA_022843345.1 Rubritepida sp.
GGCACCGCCGCAGCCCGTCGCCCCGCCCGAGCCGGTGCAGACCACCGGCCCGGTCACCGGCCTGCCGCTGCCGCGCTTCTCGGCGCTGCGCTCGAACGACGTGAACCTGCGCGTGGGGCCGGAGCGGCGCTTCCCGGTGGAATGGCGCTACCAGCGTTCCGACCTGCCGGTGCAGATCGTGCGCGAGCACGACCAGTGGCGCCGCATCCGCGACCCGGAGGGGGCGGAGGGCTGGGTGCATTCCTCCAACCTCCAGCCCGGCCGCCGCACCTTCCTGGTGCGCGCCGAGGCGGGCGCGGAAATCCCGCTGCGCCGCCGGCCGGAGGATGGCGCGGCACCGGTGGCCCGCCTGAAGCCCGGCGTGATCGGCCGCGTGCGCGGCTGCGACGCCGGCTCGCCCTGGTGCGAGGTGCAGGTGCAGGACCGCCGCGGCTACATCAAGCGCACCGAAATCTTCGGCGTGATGCCGGAGGAGGAGATCCGATGACGGACGTCCCGCTTCAGCACGACCTCGGCGGCAGCCAGCGCTTCCGCTGCACGGCGGTGGAACCCGACGACGACGCGCCGCCCACCGGCTTCGACAAGCGCGTGGACGCCGTGCGCTCCGTGCTGCGCGAGGCGGGGCTGTTCACCGTGGACGAGATGCGCCTGAACATCGAGCGGCTGCACGAGACGGACTACTTCGGCCTCACCTATTACGAGAAGTGGCTGCGCTCCATCGCCGCCGTGATGGTGGCGAAGGGCGTGGTGACCTGGGAGGACCTGTCGTGACGCTGGAACCCGGCGCGAAGGTCCGCGTGCGCGACGCCTGGCCCGAGCGCCACGCCCCCATGCACATCCGCACGCCCCACTACCTGCGCGGCCGGCAGGGCGTGGTGGCCCGCCACCTGGGCACCTTCGCCAACCCCGAGGCCATCGCCTTCGGCCGGGTGGGCGAGCCGCGCGACCTGTACCACGTCGTCTTCGACCAACCCTCCGTATGGGGCGAGGGCGCGGCGGGCGACACGCTGATGGTGGAGCTGTTCGAACACTGGCTGGAGGAGGCGTGATGGCAGGCCAACCCACCCCCGAAAGCCTGGACTTGCTGGAGAAGCTGGTCGCCGCCCTCATCCGCCGGGGCATCACCAGCGAGGCGGCGATCGCGGCCAAGATCGCCTCCACCGACCGCGCCAGCCCGGAGACGGGCGCGCGCATGGTCGCCCGCGCCTGGGTGGACCCCGCCTACCGCGCCCTGCTGCTGCGCGACGGCTCGGCCGCGGCCGAGGCGATGGGCGTCACCATGGCCGGCCAGCCGCCGCTGGGCGTGCTGGAGGACACGGAGGCGCTGCACCACCTGGTGGTCTGCACCCTGTGCTCCTGCTACCCGCGCGCCGTCATCGGCTACCCGCCGCACTGGTACAAGTCGGCCGCCTACCGCGCGCGGGCGGTGCGCGAGCCGCGCGCCGTGCTGGCCGAATTCGGCACCGTGCTGCCGGCCGGCATGCAGGTGCGCGTGGTGGACAGCACGGCCGATTTCCGCTGGATGGTGCTGCCCGCCCGCCCCGCCGGCACCGAGGGCTGGGACGAGGCGCGCCTCGCCGCGATCGTGCAGCGCGACCACCTCGTCGGCGTATCGCTGCCGCACGCGGCGTGAGCGAGGCGGAGGGCCTGCCGCCGGGGCGGCGGGCGCTCTCCGCCACGGCCATCGGCGCCGCCATCGCGGTGACGGTGCTGGACGCCTCCATGGTCAACATCGCCCTGCCGGAGGTGGCGCGCAGCCTGGCGCTGACGCCCGCGGAATCGGTGTGGGTGGTGAACGCCTACCAGATCGCCGTGGTGGGGCTGCTGATCCCCATGGCGTCCCTGGGCGAGATCGTCGGCTTCCGCCGGGTCTGGGGCTGGGGACTGGCGGCCTTCCTGTGCTGCGCGGCGCTGTGCGCGATGGCGCCCTCCTTCGAATGGCTGCTGCTGGCCCGCGTGGCGCAGGGCGTGGGGGGTGCGGCGGTGATGGCGCTGACCGCTGCCCTGGTGCGCCACACCTACCCGCAATCCATGCTCGGCCGCGCCATCGGCGTGAACGCGATGACGGTGGCCGCGTGCTCGGCCATGGCGCCGTCCATCGGCGCGCTGGTGCTGACGGTGGCGCCCTGGCAGGCGGTGTTCCTGGCGCACCTGCCGGTGGGGATCGCGGCGCTGGTCCTGGGGCTGCGCGTGCTGCCGCGGGTGGCGCCGCAGCCGCGCGCCTTCGACGGCGTGGCGGCGGCGCTGAACGCGCTGGGCTTCGGCGCGCTGTTCCTGGGGCTGGACCTGCTGCTGCACGCGCCCCTCGCCGGAATCGCCGCGCTGGCGCTCGCCATCCTGGCGCTGTGGTCCCTGGTGCGCCGCGAGCTGGGCCGGCCGGTGCCGACCCTGCCGCTGGACCTGCTGCGCCTGCGCGAGGTGCGGCTGGCCGTCTGCGCCTCGGCCTGCATGTTCGGCTCGCACATGGCGACCGTGATCGCCCTGCCCTTCCACCTGTCGCAGGCGGGGATGCCCTTCTGGCAGATCGGCCTGGCGATGACGCCCTACCCCATCGCGCTCGGCCTGCTGGCGCCCTTCGCGGGGCGCTGGGCGGACCGGGGCGGGGCGTCCGCGTGGGCCTGCCTGCTGGGCGGGCTGGTGCTGGCGCTGGCGCTGGCGGGCCTGGCCCTGTTCCGCCCGGTGGGGCTGCTGCCGGTGGGCGCGCTGCTGGCGGTGGCCGGCATCGGCTTCGGCTTCTTCCAGTCGCCCAACAACCGCACCATGCTGGCCGCCGCGCCGCGCGCCCGGGCCGGCGGCGCGGGCGGGATGCAGGCCACCGCCCGCGTGCTGGGGCAGAGCCTGGGGGCGGTGATCACGGCCGCGTGCTTCACCCTGTCCGGCCCGGCGCTGGCCTTCGCCGCCGCGGCCGTGCTGGCGGCGGGCGGGGCGCTGTTCAGCGGGCTGCGCCGTTGATCCGGCGGGGCGCGACCCTACATGATGGCCTGTCGCAGCAGAGCGGCCCGCCCGGCGCGCCCCGGCAATGATGCCGGCGCCGCCCCGCGCGCCCGAACCGAAAGGAGGTGATCCGGTGTCTCATCACTCGTCCAGCCTGACCCTGTCCCGCACCGGCCTCGCCCTCCCCGCTTCCGTGGGGTGAGTTGAGTTCCGGACGGGCCGGTTCACGGCCCGAATGATGGAAGGGCCTCGCCGGGACGCCGGCGGGGCCCTTTGCACGTCAGTAGTGGTAGCGGCATTGCGCGACATGCAGCGCGCCGTCCGCCACGCGATAGACCAGCCGGTGCTCCTGCGTCAGGCGGCGGGACCACCAGCCGGCGAGCGGCCCGCGCAGGGGCTCGGGCTTGCCGGTGCCGACGAAGGGCGTGCGGGTGCATTCGCGGATCAGCCCGTTCAGCCGCTCCAGCAGCTTGGCGTCCGTGGCCTGCCAGTGGAGGTAGTCCTCCCAGCCTCCCTCGCTGACGACGATCCTCACCCGGCCAGCGGCCGCTCGACGCCGTGGCCGGCGTCGAGCTCCTCGATCCCCCGCAGCAGGCGCGCCGCATTGGCAGGCACGCGCAGCAGGTGTCGCGTTTCCTCGTAGCCGGCGTAATCCTCCAGCGACAGCAGCACCGCCGCCGGCTTCCCGCCCTCGCGGGTGATCAGCAGGGGCTCATGGTCCGCCGCCACCTGGTCGAGCATCGCCGACAGCTTCTTGCGGAACTCGGAGGAAGAGGTGGCGCGCATGGACAAGAACGTACGCCGTCATGTACGCAACTTCAACCGTCACCGCAGCAGGATCGGCGTGAGCCCATGCCGCGCCGCCGCCCGCGCCAGCGTGCCGTCCGCGCGCGCGGCGCCCTGGAAGGCGTTCACCTCCGCCAGCCACGCAGCGTCGCCCTGCGCGACCGCCCAGCCGTACAGCGTCTCGCCGAAGCGGTCCGGCGGCTGGATCACCACGGCCCAGTCATGCAGCTGCACCATGCGGCGCGTGTAGGGGAAGTCGCTCATGAACACGTCGGCCCGGCCGGCCAGCACCTCCGCCTCGCGCGTGCGCGGCGGCTGGACGACCAGGAGGTCGGCCCGGCGCAGGGTGCGGTTCATCAGCGGCTCCATCACCGTGCCGGCCGCCACCGCCACCACGTTGCCGCCCTGGTCGATGTCCTCCCACGCGCGCACGCGGGCGTTGCCGCGCTGCGTCACCGCGTAGACGGGGCTGGCCATGTAGGGGCGGCTGAAGGCCACGCGCTGGGCGCGCGCCGGGGTGATGCCCACCGCCATCATCGCGATGTCGCAATCCCCCGCCTCCAGCCGGTCCATGAAGGCGGCGAAGCTCGTCTCCACGAATTGCAGGCGCAGGCCCAGCCGCTGCGCCAGCGCACGGGCCAGGTCCACGTCGATCCCCTCCAGCTCGTTCGTGCGGGGGTTGCGGAAGGAGATGGCGAAGTAGTCCGGCCACATGCAGACGCGGACCTCCCCGCGCGCGCGCATGGCCTCCAGCCGCGGCGCCTGGCCGGCGGGTTGCGCGGGCGCCTCGCTAAAACAACCCAAGGCTGCGATGATGGCCCCCACCATGCTGAAAACCCTGCGCGCCAGCATCGTCCGCTCCTTCGTCCCCGCTGCCGGGGAAGTTGCCGGCGCGCCCATGCCGGCCCCCGCCGGGGGGCCGCGCGCCTATCGCCTCTACGCCGTCGTCGCCGCCCTGGTGATCCTCTGCCTCGCCGCCGTCTTCGGCATGGTGACGCGGCGCAGCGAGGCGGATGCGATCGGGGAGAACGAGCGGCTGGTGCAGTCTGTCGCCGACGCCCTTGCGGATCAGTTAACGCGCGCCACCCAGACGGTGGACCTCGTGCTGCTCGACATGGGCGAGCGCGCGGCGAACCAGCGCCCCGGCGCCTTCGACAGCCAGTTCCAGAACGTGCTGGGCGAGGTGTCGCAGCTGCGCGCCATGCTGTTGGTGGACGCGGGCGGCACCGTCGCCCAATCCTCCGTCGAGGCGCTGCTGGGCGCCAGCGTCGCCGACCGGGACTGGTTCCGCCAGCTGCGCCTGGGCGGCGCGCAGCTGCGCGTCGGCACGCCGGAGGCCGGGCGCTTCCTCGCCGCCGGCCCCGTGCGCCCGATCGCCGAGACGGGGCTGTGGTCCATCCCCATGGCCCGCGGCCTGCGCGGGGCGCGCGGCGAGTTCGAGGGCGTGGCCGTCGCCCTGCTCAACCCCGACTACTTCACCGCCATCTCGCGCCGCCATGCCGAGGCCTTCGGCGTCACCGTGCGGCTGCACGGCTTCAACGGCGCGCTGCTGGCCCGCTCCGACGGGGCGCGCGCCGGCATCGGGCTGATCCACCCCAACGCCTGGCCCTTCCGCACCTTCATACCCCGGCAGGAGCAGGGCACCTTCATCGGCACGGACCAGGACGGGGTGCAGGCCATCGGCGGCTTCGCCACCACCCGCCAGGGCCTGTTCGTGGTGGAGGTGGTGCGCGCGCGCGCCGACGCGCTGGCGCCGGTGCGCGCGCTCTCCCTCGTGCTCGGCCTGTCCATGGGCGCGGCGGCGCTGTTCATCCTGCTGGCGCTGGGCGTGCTGCTGCGCCAGTCCCAGGCGCTGCGCCGGCAGGGCGCCCGGCTCGCGCGCTCCGAGGCCGCAGCCCACGCCGCCTCGCGCGCCAAGGAGGAGTTCCTGGCCTCCATGAGCCACGAGATCCGCACGCCGATGAACGGCGTGATCGGCATGACCGGCCTGCTGCTCGACACCCGGCTGGAGCCGATCCAGCGCCGCTACGCCGAGACGATCCAGAACAGCGCCGAGCACCTGCTGATGGTGCTCAACGACATCCTCGACTTCTCCAAGCTGGAGGCCGGCGCCGTCGAGCTGGAGGCGGTGCCCTTCGTCATCGAGAACGAGATCGCCACCATCGTCGAGCTCTTCGCCCCCAAGGCGGCGGCGCGCGGTGTGGAGATCATCGTCTCCCTGCCCGCCGACCTGCCGCGCCGCGTGGTGGGCGACCCCGGGCGCTTCCGCCAGGTGCTGTTCAACCTGGCGGGCAACGCGGTGAAGTTCACCGAGGCGGGCTGGATCCAGCTGCGGCTGGAGGCGGAGGCGCTCGGCGCGCGCCGCGGCTGGATGCTGTCCTGCCACGTCGAGGACACGGGCGTGGGCCTGGACCCCGCCCAGGTGCCCCACCTGTTCGAGCGCTTCACCCAGGCCGACGCCTCCACGCGGCGCAAGTTCGGCGGCACCGGGCTGGGGCTGGCCATCTGCCGCCGCCTGGCCGGGGAGATGGGCGGCGGCATCGAGGCCGCCCCGCGCGACGCCGAGAAGCCGCGCGGCGGCGGCAGCCGCTTCACCTTCCGCGCCCGCTTCGCCGCGCCCGCCGGCCCCGCCGAGCCGCCGCCGGAGCAGGACCTGGCCGGGCTGCGCGTGCTGGTGGTGGACGACCTGGCGCTGAACCGCGAGATCATGGCTCGCCAGCTCGCCGCCATGGGCGCCGAGGCGGTGACGGCGCCCGACGGCCCGATGGCGATGGGCCACCTGCTGAGGGCGGCCGAGGAGGGCCGGCCCTTCGCGGTGGCCGTGCTCGACGGCCAGCTGCCCGAGGGCAAGGGCGTGGAGCTGGCGCGGCGCGTGCGCGGCGCGCCGGGG
>JALHNW010000105.1 GCA_022843345.1 Rubritepida sp.
CGCCACCGCGCCCCCGGCCGCCGCGTGCACCGCGGGGTCGCGCAGCGCCGCCGCCAGGCCGCCCACCATCAGCGCGAACTCGTCGAAATCCACGCTGGCCGACACGTCCACCGCCAGCACCAGCGCCACCCGCGCGCGCGCGCCACTCATGACGGCGCTGTTGCGGACGCGCCGCGCCGCACCATAGGCTGCCCGAAACCGGAGACCTTCCCATGCACCGCCGCACCCTCCTCGCCGCCGCGCCGGCCCTCGTCGCCGCGCCCGCCATCGCCCAGGCGGCCTGGCCCAACCGCCCGGTGCGCGTCATCGTGCCCTTCCCGCCGGGCGGCTCCACCGACGCGCTGTCGCGCACCGCCGCCCAGAAGCTGTCCGAGAAGCTGGGCCAGCCCTTCATCGTCGAGAACCGCTCGGGCGCCAACGGCGCGGTCGGCGGCGTCGCCGTCGCCCAGGCGCAGCCGGACGGCTACACCCTGCTGGCCTCGGCCTCCATCCAGACGCTGGGCCGGCTGGTGATGCGCAACCCGGGCTACGACCCGATCACGGACCTGTCGCCCATCATCCGCACCGGCCGCGGCCCGCTGCTCATGCTGATGAATGCCCAGCGCGCGCCCAACACCCTGGCCGAGCTGGTGGCCGCCATCCGCGCGAATCCGCGCGACTGGGCCTTCGCCATCTCCTCGCTGGGCGCCGCCGGGCACCTGGCCACGCTGGAGTTCATCCGCCAGGTGGGCGTGGAGATGACGCAGGTGCCCTACCGCGGCACGGCGGCCGCCATCACCGACGTGGTGGCCGGCAACGTGCAGCTGGTGATGGAGCCCATCCTCGCCACCTGGCCCCAGGCGCGCGACGGCCGCGCGAAGGCGCTCGCCATCACGGCCAGCGAGCGCAGCGCCGCCGCCCCCACCGTGCCCACGGCGGCCGAGGGCGGCATGCCCAACCTCGACATCCAGTCCTGGTGGGCGCTCTGGGGCCCGCGCGGCCTGCCCGACGCCATCGCCGCCCGCATCGCGGAAGTGCTGCACCCGGCGATGCGCGAGCCCGACGTGGTGGCCCGCATCGGCTCGCTGGGCATCGAGCAGGCGGGCGAATACGGCCCCGCCTTCCGCGAGTTCATCGCCCGCGACTTCGCCCGTTCGGAGGCGCTGCTGCGGCAGGCGAACTTCCAGCCGGAATAGCGTCCGGTCGCCGGGCGGTTTCCGCCCGGCGTGAACCGGCCGCGGAATGGCGCGCAGGCTTGCGCCACCGCAATGCATGACGCGCCATCGTCATGCCACCGTTACGGAAAGCACCAAGGAGGCGTTCCGTGACCCACACCCCCATCCGCCACATGGGCGACCTGATCCGCCACCAGGACCCGCTGACCCTGCCACCGGGCGCGACGGTGCAGGAGGCGTGCCACGCCATGCACGCCCGCAAGGTGGGCGCCGTGCTGGTCACGGAAGGCCGGGCGCTCAAGGGCATCTTCACCGGCCGCGACGTCGTCGCCTGCATGGCGCGCGGGCTGGACCCCGCCCGCACCCTGCTGGGCCAGGTGATGACCGCTGCCCCCGCCACCCTGCCGCCCGAGGCCCCGGCGATGGAGGCGCTGCGAATCCTCGACGATGGCGGCTTCCGCCACCTGCCGGTCTGCCGTGGGGGCGAGGTGGTCGGCATCGTCTCACGCTACGACTTCCGCCACGGCGAGCACCGGCGGCTGGACGAGGAGACGGGCTTCTTCGAGGTGCTGCGCTGACGGGTGACGCCCCGCCCATCCTGGCCTAGGCTCCGCCCGACTCAACGCGGACGAGGGAGCGAAGCGATGCCGGATGGCGCGGGCGGGATGGTGAAGCGCAGCGGCGGGCAGCTGCTGGCGGACGCGCTGGTGGCGCAGGGCGTCACCCACGTCTTCGCCGTGCCCGGCGAGAGCTACCTGGACCTGCTGGACGGGCTCTACGCCCAGCGCAACCGCCTGGAGCTGGTGACCTGCCGGTTCGAGGCGGGCGCCGTCCACATGGCGGAAGCCCAGGCCAAGATCACCGGCCAGCCGGGCGTCGCCATCGTCACCCGCGGGCCCGGGGCCTGCCACGCCGCCATCGGCGTGCACGTCGCCTTCCAGGACAGCACGCCGCTCGTGCTGCTCGTCGGCCAGATCCCGGTGGAGGAGACGGACCGCGAGACCTTCCAGGAGGTGGACTACCGCCAGATGTTCGCGCCCCTGGCCAAGTGGGTGACGCAGATCGACGACGCGAAGCGCATCCCCGAGCTGATGGCGCACGCCTTCGACGTCGCGCGCTCCGGCCGCCCCGGCCCGGTGGTGGTGGCGATCAGCGAGGAGATGCAGAAGCACCTCGTCGCCACGCCCGACCTGCCGCCCCAGCGCGTGCTGCCCGCCCACCCGGCCCCCGAGGCGATCGAGGAGGCGCTGGCCCTGCTGGCCAAGGCGAAGCGCCCGCTCGCCATCCTGGGCGGCGGCGCGCAATGGTCCGCCGAGGGCCGCGCCGCCATCGCCGAGTTCCTGACGGCCAACGACATCCCCGTCGCCGTCTCCTTCCGCCGCATGGGCCTGTTCGACGGCACCAGCGAGCACTACGCGGGCGACCTGGGCGTGGGCGCCGATGCCGGCCTGGTGGCGAAGGCGAAGGAGGCCGACCTCATTCTCGCCATCGGCACCCGCATGGGCGAGCCGGTGAGCCAGGGCTACACCCTGCTCGACATGGCGGGCCGCACCCCCATCATCCAGGTCCACCCCGAGCAGGCGGAGATCGGGCGCGTGTACCGCGTGGCGCTGGGCATCACGGCTGACGTGAACCGCTTCGCCGCCGCCATCCGCGCCAGCCGCGTCGCGCCGCAATGGGGCGAGTGGCGCAAGGCGGTCCGCGCGGCGCGCGTGGCCCAGGCCGTCGCCCCCGAATACCCCGGCCCGCTGAACCTCGCCGTCGCGCTCCAGGCCCTGGCGAAGGAGGTGCCCGACGACACGATCTGGACCTCGGATGCCGGCAACTTCGCCACTTGGTTCAACCGCTTCGTCCACCTCAAGGCGGGGCAGGATTTCTGCGGCCCGACGAACGGCGCCATGGGCTACGGCGTGCCGGCGGCCATCGGCGCCGCCATCACCCACCCGGGCCGGCAGGTGCTGTGCATCGTGGGCGATGGCGGCTTCCTGATGACGGGGCAGGAGATCGCCACCGCCTTCCACCACGGCGTGGCGCCTATCATCCTGGTGTTCAACAACCGCATGTACGGCACCATCCGCATGTACCAGGAGCGCGCCTACCCCGAGCGCATCTCCGGCACCGAGCTGACCAACCCCGACTTCGCCCGCTTCATCGAGGCCTTCGGCGGCCATGGCGAGGTGGTGGAGCGCACGGAAGAACTGGTGCCCGCCTACCGCCGCGCCGTGGCCAGCGGCCGCCCCGCGCTGATCGAGCTCCGTACGGACCCCGAGCAGGTGACCAACCGCGCCACCATCGCCGAGCTGCGCGCGCAGGGCCGGAAGGGCTGAATCCGGCGCCGGGCACGAAACCCGGCGCCCCGCGCGCTGTTCAGGAGGGAGTTCCCACCATCGCAAGGAGGAATTCCCGATGATCGCACGTCCCGCCCTGTTCATCCTGGCCCTGACCGGCCTCGCCGCCTGCGCCTATGTCGAGCGCGACGCCACGCCGCGCGCGCAGCCGCAGGCCTCCACCGTCGTGGTGCCGGCGCAGCCGATGGCCACCACCATGATGCCCGCCCCGGCGGCCACCACCGTCACGGTGCGCTGACGGTTCCCGGGGCGCGGCATCCCGCGCCCCGGCCTTCGCCGCCTCAGGCCGCGACCTCGACCATCACCAGCTCGGCCTCCTCGCCGGCCACGATCTCCACCGCATCCTCGCGCAGGATGGCGGCGGCGTCCCGCGGGCCCAGCGCCTGCCCGTTCACCGTCACGCGGCCGCGCGCCGCCACCAGGTAGGCCGCCCGCCCCTCCGGCAGGGCGAAGCGCAGCACCTGGCCCTCGGACAGGGTGGCCGCCATCACCGCGGCATCGGCGTTGATCGGCAGCGCGCCCGCCGCCTCGTCGCCAGCGCGGCCGCCGGCCAGCACCTCGAACCGCGCCTCGCGCGCCTGCTTCGGGAAGGACTTGGCGCCCCAGCTCGGCTTCGCGCCCGTCACGTCGGGCGTGATCCAGATCTGGAACAGCGTGGTCGCCTCGTCCTCCATGTTGTACTCGCTGTGCGTGACGCCGGTGCCGGCGGACATCACCTGCACGTCCCCCGCCTCCGTACGCCCCTCGTTGCCCAGCGAATCGCGGTGGGTGATGGCACCCTTCCGGACATAGGTGATGATCTCCATGTCGCGGTGCGGGTGCGGGTCGAAGCCGGTGCGGGGGGCGATCTCGTCGTCGTTCCACACCCGCAGCTTGCCCCAGCCCATCCGCGCCGGGTCCCGGTAATGGCCGAAGGAGAAGTGGTGCTTCGCCTTCAGCCAGCCGAAATCGGCGCCGCCGAGGGAGGAGAAGGGTCGGATCTCGATCATGGTGATGGTTCCCCGGGGCCGCTGGTCGCCCCCTCGCCATCCCAGATGGGGCAGGGGGGCCGCGCCCGCCACCGCCGCCGCCTGATGGCGCCCATCACCGCCGTCAATGCAAACGCGGCGCCTTCAGGTGCCGCGCCCGGTCGGTGCTTTCCACCGTGATGTCCAGCTTGCGCTCCCCGCGCGCCACCAGCATCCGCACCTTCGCTCCCGCCACGCCCGCCTCGCGCACCGCGTTCCACAGCGAGGCCAGGTCGTGCACCGCGCGCCCCTCCACCGCCAGGATGCGGTCATCGGGCTTCAACCCAGCCTTCTCCGCCGGTCCCCCCTTGGCGAGCGACCCCACCCCCACCTGGTCCTCGTCCTCGGAGGCGTAGAGACCCAGCCAGGGCCGCACCGGCCGCCCGGTGGCCCCGGTGGCGCGCATCGTGTCCAGCACCGGCAGCAGGGGTGCGACGGGCACCACCATGTTCAAATCCACCCGGTTCCGCCCGCCGCCCTGCTGGAGGATCAGCGACCCCACCCCCACCAGCCGCCCATCCGGCCCAAACAGCCCGGCCCCGCCCCAGTGCGGGTGCGCCGGCGCGGTGAAGATCGCGTTCTCCAGCAGGTATTCCCAATGCCCCGCGAAGGGCTGGCGCGAGGCGACCGTGCAGGCCACCGAGCGCTCCGCCCCGCCATGCGCCGCCAGCACGCAGGACGCGCCCTCGGGAAGCGAATCGCTGTCGCCCAGCGGCGCCACCTCGATTCCCGGCACGCGGCCCAGCGCCTGCACCAGGCCGAAGCCCGTCTCGAAATCCGTGCCCACCGGGGTGCCCTGCACGGCGCGCCCCTGGTGGTCGGTGATCCAGATCGTCTCGGCCTCCGTGATCAGGTAGCCGATGGTCAGCAGCAGCCCCGAGGGGTCTATCCACACGCCCGATCCCTCGCGCTCCGTCCCCAGCGCCCCGGCCGACGTCGCGTCGTGCGGCACCAGCGCGCGCAGCGACGCCACGGCGTTCAGCCGCTGGTGCAGCGGCCAGGAAACCTCGTTGGCTTCGGGGCGGAAGGCGTCCGGCACCTCCCATTCATCATCCGACATGCCGCTCATATGGACCCCAACGCGGCGCGCGCCAACGCGAATGCCTCCATCACCGTCGCCTCGCGCACCGCATCGCGGTCGCCGCCGAACACGCAGCGCCGGTGCAGCACCCCATGCGGCCCCGCGGCGGCCAGGTGCACCAGACCCACCGGCTTCTCCGCGCTGCCGCCGCCCGGCCCGGCGACGCCGGTGCAGGACACCGCGACCGTGGCGCCCGATCGCGCCAGCGCACCCTCCGCCATCCGCCGCGCCACCGGTTCGCTGACGGCGCCCTCCGCCGCCAGCACGGATTCCGGCACGCCGACCATCGCCACCTTGGCGGCATTGGCGTAGGTCACGAACCCCGCCAGCACCACGTCCGACGAGCCCGCCACCGCCGTCAGCGCCGCGCAGACCAGCCCGCCCGTGCAGGATTCCGCCGTCGCCAGCGTGGCGCCCGCCGCGCGGAACTCCGCCAGCAGCGCCGCCGCCTGCGCCCGCATCGCCTCGTCCATCACGTCCATGCCCCCATGCCCCAGGCGATCGCGCCCGCCATCAACCCCGCCGCCAGGTCGTCGCCCATCACGCCCAGCGCGTCGTGCCGCCGGTCCAGCCAGCCCACCGGCCCGGGCTTGCGCACGTCGAACAGGCGGAACAGCGCGAAGGCCATCAGCACCCCCCACCAGGTCGGCGGCGCCAGGGCGAGCGCCAGCGCCATCCCCGCCGCCTCGTCCACCACCACCCAGCCGGGGTCGTCCGCCGCCGCCGGCAGCCGCGCCAGCGCCCAGAACCCCGCCAGGGTGAAGGCCGCGCCCGCCAGCAGGCAGCCCCACCAGGGCAAGGCGGCCAGCGGCAGCACGGCGAGGCTGCCCCAGGTGCCCGGCGCCGGCCGCAGCCGGCCGATCCCGCCAAGCGAGGCGACCAGGGCGGCCGCTGCCGTCACGCCTCGCATCCCGTGGGCGCG
>JALHNW010000106.1 GCA_022843345.1 Rubritepida sp.
AGGGGCTGGGCGACGCGGTGCCCGAGTTCGACTCGGGCGCGCTGGACGCCGCGGGCAAGCACGTCGTCGTCATCGGCGGCGGCGACACGGCGATGGATTGCGTGCGCACCGCGGTGCGCCAGGGCGCCACCTCCGTCACCTGCCTGTACCGGCGCGACAAGGCGAACATGCCCGGCTCGATGCGCGAGGTGAAGAATGCGGAGGAGGAGGGCGTGACCTTCGCCTGGCTTTCCGCCCCGGATGCCTTCGAGGGCGAGGGCCACGTCACCGGCGTGCGCGCGGTGCGGATGCACCTGGGCCTGCCGGATGCGACGGGCCGCCAGCAGGTGGAGCCGATCGCGGGCAGCGAGTTCGTGGTGCAGGCCGACCTCGCCATCAAGGCGCTGGGCTTCGACCCCGAGGACCTGCCCGCGCTGTTCGGCGAGCCGGGCCTGTCGGTGACGCGCTGGGGCACGGTGAAGGTGGACCACCGCACGATGATGACCAGCCTTCCCGGCGTCTTCGCCGGCGGCGACATCGTGCGCGGCGCCTCCCTGGTGGTGTGGGGCATCCGCGACGGCCGCGACGCGGCCGAGCGCATCGAGGCATACGTGATGGACCAGGCCCGCGTGGCCGTGGCGGCGGAGTGACGGCGATGGAAGCGAACTACGTTGCCAACTGGCAGGCCAACCAGGCGAAGCTGGAAGCGGCCGGCATCGACACGCGCGAGCACGATGCCTGCGGCGTCGGCCTCGTCGCGGCGCTGGACGGCAAGCCCAGCCGCAAGGTGGTGCAGGCCGGCATCGACGCGCTGAAGGCGGTGTGGCACCGCGGCGCCGTGGACGCGGACGGCAAGACCGGCGACGGCGCGGGCATCCACGTCGAGATCGCGCCCGCCTTCTTCGAGGACGCGGTGCGCCTGGGCGGGGACACGGTGAAGCCCGGCCTGATCTCGGTCGGCATGGTGTTCATGCCCAAGACCGACTTCGGCGCGCAGGAGCGCTGCCGCACCATCGTCGAGACCGAGGTGCTGGCCATGGGCTACGGCATCTACGGCTGGCGGCAGGTGCCGATCAACGCCAGCGTGATCGGCGAGAAGGCCAACGCCACGCGCCCCGAGATCGAGCAGATCATGCTCTACGACCCCGAGCAGCGCGACCAGGCGACGACGGAACGCGACCTGTTCGTGATCCGCCGGCGCATCGAGAAGCAGGCGATCGCCTCGCAGATCCCCGAGCTGTACCTGTGCAGCCTGTCCAGCCGTTCCATCATCTACAAGGGGATGTTCCTCGCGGAATCGCTGAGCATCTTCTACCCCGACCTGCAGGACGAGCGCTTCGTCAGCCGCTTCGCCATCTACCACCAGCGCTACAGCACCAACACCTTCCCGACCTGGCGGCTGGCCCAGCCCTTCCGCACGCTGGCGCACAATGGCGAGATCAACACGCTGTCGGGCAACGTGAACTGGATGAAGGCGCACGAGACGCGGCTGAGCCACCCGCTGCTCGACGCCTACCTGGACGACATCAAGCCCATCGTGCAGGCCGGCGGGTCCGACACCGCCAGCCTGGACAACGTGTTCGAGCTGCTGGTGCGCGGCGGGCGCGACGCGCCGATGGCCAAGGCGATGCTGATCCCCGAGAGCATCACCAACAACGCCACCATGCCAGCGGGCCACCACGACCTGTTCCTGTACTGCAACGCGGTGATGGAACCGTGGGACGGGCCGGCCGCCGTCTGCGCCACCGATGGCCGCTGGGTCGTCGCCGGGCTGGACCGCAACGGCCTGCGCCCGCTGCGCGCGACGACGACGACCGACGGGCTGCTGGTCGTGGGCAGCGAGACGGGCATGGTCAAGCTGCGCGAGGACGAGATCACCGCCAAGCTGCGCGTCGGCCCCGGCCAGTTCCTCGGCGTGGACCTCGACAATGGCAGGATGTACCTGGATGGCGAGCTGAAGGACCTGCTGGCCGCCCGCAAGCCCTTCGGCCAGTGGGTCAACCGCACCACCCGCATCGACGAGATCGTGAAGCGTGGCGGCGAGGCGCCCGCGCAGCTCGCGGGCGAGGGGCTGCGCCGCGCCCAGCTCGCCATGGGCTACACGCTGGAGGAGCTGGAGCAGATCCTGCACCCGATGGTGGAGGACGCGGCCGAGGCCATCGGCTCCATGGGCGACGACACGCCCATCGCCGTGCTGTCGAGCCAGTACCGTGGCCTGCACCACTACTTCAGGCAGAACTTCTCCCAGGTCACCAACCCCCCCATCGACAGCCTGCGCGAGACGCGGGTGATGACGCTGCGCACGCGCCTGGGCAACCTCGGCAACATCCTCGACGAGGACCCGTCGCAGTGCGACATGCTGATGCTGGACAGCCCGGTGCTGAGCACTGCCGAGTTCGGCGCGATGCGCGCCTACATGGGCTTGAACGCCTGCGAGGTGGACTGCACCTTCCCCGTCGCCGACGGTGAATCCGGCCTGAAGCGGGCGCTGGAGCGCATCCGCCGCGAGGCGGAGGACGGCGTGCGCTCCGGCTGCCAGCACGTCATCCTCACGGATGAGGGCCAGGGCAGGGAGCGCGCGGCGATCCCGATGATCCTCGCCGTCTCGGCGGTGCACACGCACCTGGTCCGCACCTCGCTGCGCACCTTCGTCTCGCTCAACGTGCGCGCGGCTGAGTGCCTGGACGTGCACTACTTCGCGGTGCTGGTGGGCGCGGGTGCCACCACGGTGAACGCCTACCTGGCGGAGGCCTCCATCGCCGACCGCCACCGCCGCGGGCTGTTCGGCGACATCGCGCTCGAAGCCGCGGTGGCGCGCTTCAAGAAGGCGGTGGACAAGGGGCTGCTGAAGGTGATGTCCAAGATGGGCATCTCCGTCATCTCCTCCTACCGCGGCGGCATGAACTTCGAGGCGATCGGCCTGTCGCGCGCGCTGGTGGCGGAGTTCTTCCCCGGCATCGCCTCGCGCATCTCGGGCATCGGGCTGAACGGGCTGGCGCGGCGGGTGCTGGCGCTGCACGCGCATGCCTTCGGCTCCGAGGTGGTCACCCTGCCCGTGGGCGGGCTGTACAAGCTGCGGCAGCGCGGCGAGGCGCACGCCTTCGGCGGCACGCTGATCCACACGCTGCAGAAGGCGGTGGACACCGACAGCTACCAGACCTTCAAGCGCTACAGCGAGCTGGTGCGCAAGCAGCCCCCGGTGGCGCTGCGCGACCTGCTGGACTTCCGCACCGACGGCACGGCGCCGATCGCGCTGGAGGACGTGGAAAGCATCACCGAGATCCGCAAGCGGCTTCTCGCGCCCGGCATCTCGCTGGGTGCGCTCAGCCCCGAGGCGCATGAGACGCTGTCCATCGCGATGAACCGCATCGGCGCGCGCAGCGATTCCGGCGAGGGCGGCGAGGACCCGGAGCGCGCGAAGCCGCGTGCCAACGGCGACAACGCCAACAGCGCGATCAAGCAGATCGCCTCCGGCCGCTTCGGCGTCACCGCGCAGTACCTCAACAACTGCCGCGAGATCGAGATCAAGGTGGCCCAGGGCGCCAAGCCGGGCGAGGGCGGGCAGCTGCCCGGCTTCAAGGTCACCGGCCTGATCGCCAGGCTGCGGCACTCCACGCCGGGCGTCACGCTCATCAGCCCGCCGCCGCACCACGACATCTACTCGATCGAGGACCTGGCGCAGCTCATCTACGACCTCAAGCAGATCAACCCCGAGGCCACGGTCTGCGTGAAGCTGGTGTCGCGCTCGGGCATCGGCACTATCGCGGCCGGCGTGGCGAAGGCGAAGGCGGATGCCATCCTGGTTTCCGGCCACTCCGGCGGCACGGGGGCCTCGCCCGTCACCTCCATCAAGTATGCCGGCCTGCCCTGGGAGATGGGGCTTTCCGAGACGCACCAGGTGCTGCTGCTGAACCGGCTGCGCCACCGGGTGAAGCTGCGCACCGATGGCGGCATCAAGACCGGGCGCGACGTGGTGGTGGCCGCCATGCTGGGCGCCGAGGAGTTCGGCATCGGCACCGCCTCGCTGGTGGCGATGGGCTGCATCATGGTGCGGCAGTGCCATTCCAACACCTGCCCCGTGGGCGTCTGCACCCAGGACGAGGCGCTGCGCGCCAAGTTCGCCGGCAGCCCGGAGAAGGTGATCGCCCTCTTCTCCTTCGTCGCCGAGGAGGTGCGCGAGATCCTGGCCTCGCTCGGCTTCCGCAAGCTGGAGGACGTGATCGGCCGTACCGACCTGCTGCGGCAGGTGAGCCGGGGTGCCGCGGACCTGGACGACCTCGACCTCAACCCGCTGCTGGTGCGCGCCGATGCGGGGCACGAGAAGCCGTTCTGCACCATCGAGGGCCGCAACGAGGTGCCCGAGACGCTGGACGCCGACATGCTGAAGGACGCCGCACCCCTGTTCGAGCGCGGCGAGAAGATGCAGCTCGCCTACAACATCCGCAACACGCACCGCGCCATCGGCACCAAGGTGTCGTCGCGCATCGTGCGGCAGTTCGGCATGACGGGCCTGCAGGACGGGCACCTGACGGTGCGGCTGCGCGGCAGCGCCGGCCAGTCGCTCGGCGCCTTCGGGGTGAAGGGGCTGAAGCTGGAAGTCTATGGCGACAGCAACGACTACGTGGGCAAGGGGCTGTCGGGCGCCACCATCGTGGTGCGGCCCGCGCCCTCCTCCTCGCTGGTGTGGAACGAGAACACGATCATCGGCAACACCTGCCTGTACGGCGCCACCGCCGGGGCGCTCTTCGCCGCCGGCCAGGCGGGCGAGCGCTTCGCGGTCCGCAACTCCGGCGCGCTGGCGGTGGTCGAGGGCGTGGGCGCCAATGGCTGCGAGTACATGACCGGCGGCACGGTGGTGGTGCTGGGCCCGGTGGGCGACAATTTCGGCGCGGGCTTCACCGGCGGCATGGCCTTCATCCACGACGCCGCGGGCACCTTCGAGCGCCGGGTCAACCCGGACACGCTGCTGTGGCAGCGCCTGTCCTCCCCGCATTGGGAAGCCACGCTGACGGCGATCCTGGAGCGCCACGTCGCCGAGACCGGCAGCCGCCACGCGGCGATGATCCTCAACGACTGGGCCACGCAGCGCGACGCCTTCTGGCACATCGTCCCGAAGGAATACGCGAAGTACCTCCCACGCCCGATGAGCGAGGTGCCGCAAGCCGCGGAATAGACGCGACGAAATGTGTCCGCATGTTGCTGTGGACACGTTCTGTTCCCTACACCGCAACCGGCGCGCGTGGCATCAATCGGCGCGATGCGCGTCCTCTACCACCTCCCGCTCTCGCCTTATTCGCGCAAGGTGCGCCTCGCCCTCGCCGAGAAGCGTATTCCCTTCGAGCTGCGCGCCGAACGCGTGTGGGAGCGGCGCGACGAGTTCCTGGCCCTGAACCCCGCCGGCACCGTGCCCGTGCTGGTGGAGGAGAACGGCCTCGCCATCGCCGATTCCTACGCGATCTGCGAGTACCTGGACGAGGCCTACCCCGACATCAGCCTGTTCGGCCGCACCCTGGCGGAGCGCGCGGAGGTGCGCCGCCTGGTCGCCTGGTTCGACGGCAAGTTCGGCGAGGAGGTGACGCGCAACCTGCTGTGGGAGCGCCACCTGAAGCGCCCGCTCGGCCTGGGCAACCCGGACGGGGCGGCGATCCGCGCCGGCTACGCCAACCTCAAGCCGCACATGGAGGTGATCGGCTGGCTGGCCGAGACGCGGCCCTGGCTGGCCGGGCAGCACCTCTCGCTGGCGGATTTCGCGGCGGCCGCGCACCTGTCGGCGCTGGACTACGCCAACGACGTGGACTGGACGCTGAACCCGGCGGCGCGCGACTGGTACAGCCGCATCAAGTCGCGCCCCTCCTTCCGAGGCCTGCTGTGCGACCGAGTGAGCGGCATGGCGCCGCCCGCGCACTACGCCGACCTGGACTTCTGACCTTTACCTGCGCTGCGGCCCCAGCTCGCTCAGCGCCAGGTTCTGCTGCGCCAGCTCGGCCGCCGCGCTGTCGGGGGCGAGTTCCACGGCGCGGCGCCAGTCGGCCTGCGCGCCCAGAACGTCGCCGCGCAGCTGCTTGAGGATGCCGCGCTCCAGCAGCCCCTCGGCGGCGTCGGGGTCCAGCTCCAGGGCGCGGTCCACGGTGGCGCGGGCTTCCTCCACCCGGTCGAGGTGGCGCAGGGCGGCGGCGCGGAACACCAGCGCCTCGGCCCGGTTCGGCTCGATCGCCAGCACGCGGTCCAGGTCCTCCAGCGCCTCGCGGTAGCGGCCGCGGCTGGCGAGGATGACGGAGCGGTCCACCAGCAGCTCGGTGTCGAAGGGGGCCAGGGTCAGCGCCATGGTGATGGCTCCGAAGGCGCGGTTGTTCTCGCCCGCCATGCTCCAGGCCTGCGCCGCCTGGCCGAAGACCGCGCCGCGCGCCTGGTTGCCGGCGCGCGAG
>JALHNW010000107.1 GCA_022843345.1 Rubritepida sp.
GCCTGCGCGACCGCGGCGCGCTGGAGGACGGGATGTGCGCGGACGCGTCGGTGACGACGCCGGATGGCGCGCTGGCGGCGGCGTTCGTGGCCGGCGCGCCGGCATGGCTGGCGCCGGGGATGGCGGGGCGGATCGGCTGAACGGTTGCCAGGGCGCGCCGCCCTGCCTGGGTCATGATCTGGCCTTTGCCGAGAGGACGATTCACCGCTTTGATGATTCCATCAAAGCGGATCGTGCTCTAGGGCTTGGCGCGCATGACACGAATCGCCGTCCTCATCCCCTGCCACGACGAGGCGCTGACCGTCGCCGAGGTCGTCCGCGGCTTCCGCGCGGCCCTGCCGGAGGCTGCGATCCACGTCTGCGACAACAACAGCCGCGACGGCACCGACGCCGCGGCGCGCGGGGCGGGCGCGCTCGTCTCCTATGAAACACGCCCGGGCAAGGGCAGCGTCGTACGCCGCATGTTCGCCGACATCGAGGCCGACTGGTACGTGATGGTGGATGGCGACGCCACCTACGACGCCACCGCCGCCCGCCGCCTGCTGGACCACGCCATCGCGCACCGGCTCGACATGGTGAACGTGGCGCGGGAGGAGACGGGCGCGAAGGCCTACCGCGCCGGCCACCGCCTGGGCAACCGCCTGCTCACCGGCCTGGTCGGCCGCGTGTTCGGGCAGCAGACGCGGGACATGCTGAGCGGCTACAAGGTCTTCTCGCGCCGCTTCGTGAAGTCCTTCCCGGCCATGTCGGCGGGCTTCGAGATCGAGACGGAGCTGATGATCCACGCCCTGGAGCTGAAGCTGCCGGTGGGCGAGATCAGCGCCCCCTACGGCGAGCGGCCGGAGGGCAGCACGTCGAAGCTCGCGACCTACCGCGACGGCTTCATCATCCTGCGCCTGGTCGGCGTGCTGGTGCAGCGCGAGCGGCCGCTGGAGTTCTTCTCCGCCGTGGCCGCCCTGCTGCTGGCGGCCGCCATGGCGCTCGGCCTGCCGGTGGTGTTCGAGTTCATCGAGACCGGCCTAGTGCCGCGCCTGCCTACCGCCGTGCTGGCGTCGGGCCTCGTGCTCTCGGCGCTGCTGTCCTTCGCGGTGGGCCTCATCCTCGCGGCCATCGCCCATGGGCGGCGCGAGGTGAAGCGCCTCGCCTACCTCGCTTTGCGCTGAAGGGCGGCGCAGGCGGCCAGCGCCAGCGCCGTCTTCACCAACGTGCCGGGGATGAAGGGAACGAAGCCCACCCAGAAGGCGCGCTCCAGCCCCGTGAAGCCAGCCAGCCACAACACGCCGGGGACGAAGAGCAGCAGGTGCGCCGCCAGCAGCACCATGCCGCGTCGCGCCCAATGCCCGCGCGCCAGCCCGGCCAGCGCCGCGGCCGGCAGGAAGCCCCACAGGAAGCCCGCCGTCGGCCCCGCCAGCACCGCCGGCCCGCCCGTGCCATGGGCGAAGACCGGCAGCCCCATCGCGCCCTCCAGCAGGTAGAGCGACACCGCCGCCACCCCCAGCCGCGAGCCGCCCAGCGCGCCGAGCAGCAGCACGGCCAGCGACTGCATGGTCATCGGCACCGGCCAGGACGGCACTGCCACCTGGGCCGAGGCCGCCAGCACCAGCGAGCCGAGGAAGGCCAGGCCCGCGAAGCGCGCGGCCTGGGGAAGGGGAATCGAGAGGATCATGCCCGCCGCCCTCGCACGAAGCCGGCGGGCCGTCCAGTCAGGTGACGGCGTCGTGGATCGGGTCCGGCGCCACGCCACCGGCCTTGCGGTCCTTCATCGCCCGCCGCAGCGCGCACAGCCCCAGTATGCCGGCCGAACCCAGCGTGGCCCCCAGCGTGAAGGCCCACTTCACCGCCAGCGCCAGGGACAGCATCCCCAGCGAAGCGCCCATCGGTCGCATGATCACGGCGCCATCCTCCTTGATGCCTGAGGATGGAAGATGGCGCCGCCCGGCGCAGGGTCAACCGGCCTCGACCAGCGCGCCGTAGACCAGGTTCTTGAACAGCATGCGCGTGTGCACCCGGTTCGACGGCCCCTGCGCCATGAACACCCCCACCAGCCGCTGCGCGGGGTCGATGGTGAAGGAGGTGCCCCAGGCGCCGGCCCACATCGCGTCCCCGGGGCTGCCCGGCGCCACGCCCATGCCGTGGTCCAGCCGCACCCCGAAGCCCAGCCCGAAGCCGTAGCCCGGCCCGGTGGAGGCCGTCGGCGTGCCGGCCATGCCGACGATGTGGTTGCTCATCATGAAGCGCACGGTGGTGGGCGCCAGGTAGCGCCGCCCGTCCAGCGTGCCGCCGTTCACCAGCATCTGGCAGAAGCGGTGGTAGTCCGCGCTGGTCCCCACCATCCCCGCGCCGCCCTTGAGGTAGGAGCGCTCCCGCTCGTCCTGCCGGATGCGGTAGGAGGCCCACATGCCGGCCTTCAGCGGGTCGGAATCCGGCGCCTCGGCCACGCGGGGCGCGCGGGCGTCGTCCACGAACCACACCGTGTCGCGCATCCCCAGCGGGCCGGTGAGGCGGCTCTCGATGATGCGGTCCAGCCGCTCGCCCGCCGCGCGCTCCAGCAGCAGGCCCAGCACGTCGGTGCTGATGGAGTAGAAGAACTGCGTGCCAGGCTGGAAGGCCAGCGGGATGGTGCCCAGGCGGCGCAGCATCTCGTCGGTGGCCACGGGGCCGTTGCGCGCCTCGATGTCGTGCTGCTCGTACAGCTCGCGGATGCGCTGGGGCGCCGCGGCCGCATAGACGAAGCCCGAGGAGTGGCGCAGCAGGTCCTGCACCGTGGGCTGGCGGGCCAGCGGCTGGTCCCCCTGCGGTGTGTGGACCACCAGGTTCCGCAACTCCGGCAGGTACTGGCCGATCGGGTCGCGCAGCTGGATGCGCCCTTCCTCGATCATCATCATGGCGGCGACGCTGGTCAGCGGCTTGGTCATGGAAGCCAGCAGGAAGATGCTGTCCGTGGTCATGGCGTTGCTCTTCGCCATGTCGCGGTGGCCATAGGCGGCGTGGTGCACCACCTCGCCGTCGCGCGCCACCAGCGCCACGGCGCCGAGGAAGGACCCGCGCTCGATCTCGCGCGCCATGGCGGGGGCGAAGCGGTCCAGCCGCGCGGGCGAGAAGCCGCGGCGAAGGGCCTCGGTCTGGGCCAGGGCCGGCGTGGCCAGCAGGCCGCCGGCCAGGACGGGAAGGGTGCGTCGGGCGATCATGGGCATGTCCTCCTGCGCGGCCTCTGCGGGCCTGCGCGGAGGGATCATGCCGCCGAATTCAGCCGCGCACCAGCGGGCAGCCCCCCTCGGCCAGCGGTCGCCACGCCTCCTCCGTCCCCACCGTCGCGCGCAGGGTGTAGTAGTCCCAGGGGCCGCGGGACTCCGCCGGGGACTTCACCTGGAACAGGTAGGCGGGGTGCATCTTGCGCCCGTCCTCGCGCACGCGGCCGGGGCCGAAGGCGTCGTCATCCGTGGGCATGCGGCGCATCACCTCCAGCACCGCCCCGCCCGACTGCTTGGCGCGCGCCACGCCCACCTCGGCCACCGCCTTCAGGTAGTGGATGGCGCAGGAATAGGTGCCGGCGTGCTCCTGGTTGGGCATGTTGGTGGGCGTGCGCCGCAGGATGCGCCGCGCCAGGCCGCGCGTGCGGTCGTTCAGGTCGTGGTAGAACACCTCGCTCATCAGCAGGCCCTGCGAGGTTTCCAGCCCGATGGCGTGGATGTCGGTGATGAACATCACCAGCCCCGCCAGCTGCTGCCCGCGCCGCGTCAGCCCGAACTCGTGCGCCTGCTTGATGGCGTTGACCGTGTCCTGCGCCGCGGTCGCCAGCCCCACCACCTTCGCGCGGCTCGCCTGCGCCTGGAGGAGGAAGGAGGAGAAATCCGTGGTGCCGGGGAAGGGGAAGCGCGCCGCCCCCAGCACCCGCCCGCCGGCCCTCTGCACGAAGCCTGTCACGTCGCGCTCCAGCTGGTGGCCGAAGGCGTAGTCCGCCGTCAGCATGAACCAGGTGTCCCCGCCCGCGCGCACGGAGGCCCCGCCCACCACGTTGGCGAACATCCAGGTGTCGTAGGTCCATTGGATGGTGTGGGACGAGCACTGCGCCCCCGTCAGCGCCGAGGACGCGGCACCCGAGGCAAGCTGGATCCGGTCCTTCTCGCGCACCAGGTTGGCGACGGCGAGCGCGATGGCGCTGTTGTTCACCTCGCAGATCATGTCCACGCCGCGCTGGTCCAGCCATTGCCGCGCCACGGCCAGCGCGGCGTCCGGCCGGTTCAGGTGGTCGCCCTGGATCACCTCCACGTTGATGCCGCGCTGGGCGAGGCCGAGATCCTCCACCGCCTGCTGCACGGCGGCCACCGAGGTGGGGCCGGAGGTGTCGCGGTAGGGGCCGGAGAAATCGGCCAGCACGCCGATGCGGATGGTGCTGTCGCGCGCGGGCTGGGCCGAGGCGGGCAGGGCGAGCAGCCCCGCCCCCGCGGCCATGGCGCCGCGGCGGGAAATGTCGGTCATGGGTCGTCCTCCGTTTCGAGCAACGGTGCCCCCGGGGAGGCGGGCCGTCAACGGAAGACGAGGTTGGGCAGCGTCATCGAGATGGCCGGGACGTAGGTGATCAGCATCAGGCAGGCCAGGATCACCAGGATGAACACCGGCAGGTAGCGCATCATCTGGTCTATGGACGTGTTCGCCACCTGTGCGGCGGCGAAGAGGTTCACGCCGAAGGGCGGCGTGATCATCCCCAGGGCGAGGTTCACCACCATGATCGTGCCGAAATGCACGCCGTCTATCCCGAAGCGCTCCGCCGCCTCCTGCAGGATGGGCGCGAGCACGATGATGGAGGCGCTGGTCTCCACGAACATGCCCACCACGAACAGGAACATGTTCACGCCCAGCAGGAACCAGCCCGGCCCGTCGAAGGTCTGCACCAGCCAGGCAGCGGCCAGGTCCGGCACGCCCTGCCGGTTCAGCAGCCAGGAGAACAGCCCCGCGCAGGCGATGATGAACATGATGACGGCGGACGAGATCACGCTCTTGCGGAAGATGCCGTAGAGGTCCGCCCAGCCCAGCTCGCGGTGGATGAACATGCCCACCAGGATGGCGTAGGCGACCGCGATCACGCTCGCCTCCGTGGGCGTCGTGATGCCGCCATAGATGCCGCCCAGCACCACCACGGGCATGAACAGCGCCCAGCCGGCCTTGCGAAGCGCGACCAGGAAGGGCAGGCGCCCGTCGCCATCCTGCTTGCCCCAGCCCTTGATGCGGCACCACACCAGCACGGTGGCGATCAGCGCGCCGCCGATCAGCAGGCCCGGCCCTATGCCGGCCATGAACAGCTCGGGGATGGAGGTCTGCGTCGTCACCCCGAACAGGATCATCGGGATGGAGGGCGGGATGATGACGCCCAGCTCCGCCGCCGTCGCCTGGAGCGCCGCGGCGAAGGGCACCGGGTAGCCGTGCTTCACCAGCGCGGGGATCATGATGGCGCCGATGGCGAAGGTGGTGGCGACCGAGCTGCCGCTGATGGCGGCGAAGATCATGCAGGTGACGATGCAGGTGCAGGGCAGCCCGCCCTGCACGCCGCCCACGATCGACTTGGCGAAATCCACCAGCCGGCGCGAGATGCCGCCCACGTCCATCAGGTTGCCGGCCAGGATGAAGAAGGGAATCGCCGCCAGCGGGAACTTGTCCAGGCTGACGAAGAGCTGCTGCGCCGCCACCACCAGCGGGAAGTTCGTGTAGCCCGCGATGCCCCAGACGGCGGCGATCCCGATGGCCACCGCCACCGGCACCGCGGCCGCGAAGAGCACCAGCATGACGGCGAGCATGGCACCTGACATCAGCTGATCCCTCGCGCTCGCTGCGCTCGCTGCCGGGTCATACCGCGTTCTCCAATTCATCCGCGCGCCGGTCCAGGAAGTTGGCCAGCGCCCCCACCGCGGCGAAGACCGCGCCCACCGGCAACGCCGCGTAGCCCCAGCTCATGCTGACCTCCAGGCCTGCCATCTCCTGGAACTGCACCCGCTCGGCCATCGCCCAGCCGAACCAGAACAGCACGCCCATCAAGGCCAGCGAGAAGGCCAGCGCCGACGCCTCCACCGCGCGGCGCACCGCCCCGCGCGAGTAGCGGTGCGCCACGTCGATGGACACCAGCGCCCCGGTCCGCAGCGCCACCGCCAGGCCCAGGTAGGCCATCCAGATCAGCGCCGTCCGCACCAGCGCCTCGCTCCACACCGAGGGCGTCTCGGTCGCGAAGCGCGCCACCACCTGCCACAGCCCGGCCATGACGGCGACGGCCATGGCCAGCACCGCCAGCGCCGCCGCCAGCCCCGACACCCAGCGATCCGCCGCCAGCACCGCGGCGCGCAGCGTCCCGCCGCGCGCCCCCAGCCACAGCGCGCCGAGCACGAGCGC
>JALHNW010000108.1 GCA_022843345.1 Rubritepida sp.
ACCTCGGCATGGGCGTTGTTGGACAGCGACAGGCGGGCCAGCGGGTCCTCCTCCAGCGCGTCCGCCCCGCATTGCAGCATGATGGCCTGCGGGTGCCAGGCCTCCGCCAGCGGCAGGATGGCGCCGTGCAGCAGGTGGCGCATCTCCGTGTCGTTGAAGCCCTGCGGCACCGGCAGGTTCAGCGCGCCATGCGGGCCGTGCGCGGTGCCGGTGAAGGGCCAGCGGCCGCGCTCGTGGATCGAGAGCGTCACCACGCGCGGGTCGTCGCGGAAGGCCAGCTCCACGCCGTCGCCGTGATGGGCGTCGATGTCGAGGTAGAGGATGCGCGTCAGCCCGTGGTCAAGCCATTCCAGCAGGCCCAGCACGGCGTCGTTGAGGTAGCAGAAGCCGCTGGCGCGGTCGGGCATGCCGTGATGCGTGCCCCCGCCCGGGCAATGCGCGGCGCCGCCCCCCGCCGTCAGCCGCGCGGCCAGGATGAGGCCGCCCGCGCCGGTGGCCGGGCGGCTGAACACATCGCGGAACACCGGGTTGCCGTCGGCGCCGATGCGGAAGCGGGCGCGGTCATCGGGATCCACCGCCTGGGTCGCCTCGGCGCGGCGGAGTGCGGCGACGTAGTCCGCGTCGTGGAACCGGGTGAGCTGGGCTTCGCTGGCCTGGGGGCTGTCGCGGTACTGCGCCTCGTCCAGCCATCCCAGCGCGCGGATGAGGTCGAGCGTGGTGGAGACGCGCGGGATGGCCAGCGGGTGCTTGGGGCCGTAGGTGGAGCCGCGGTAGATCTCGGAGCCGATGAGCCAGGGGGTCATGCGCGGGACATGGCCCCGCGCATGCTCCCTGTCACGCCTGGGGCATCGCCTGCGGGATGACGGTGCGGACCAGGCTGGCGTCCAGCTCCTCGTATTCGTGGTAGCCGATGGTGGCGTAGAGGTCGGCGCGGGTCTGCATGCGGTCCACCGCGCCGTGGGTGCCGCCCTCGGCCGCCACCTGGGCGTAGAGCCCCTCCCAGGCCTTGGCGGCAACGCGCAGGTGGGACACGGGCCAGATCACCATCGAATAGCCCATCGCCTCGAACTCGGCCGCGGTGAAGAAGGGGGTGCGGCCGAACTCGGTCATGTTGGCCAGCAGCTTCACGCCGGGCATGCGGGCAGCGAATTCGCGGAACATCTCGGCGGTGGTCAGCGCCTCGGGGAAGATGGCGTCGGCACCCGCTTCCAGGTAGCGCTTGGCGCGGTCCACCGCGGCGTCCATGCCCTCGCTGGCCACGGCGTCGGTGCGGGCGATGACGTAGAGGTGGCGGCGCGCCTTGCGGGCGGCGGCGACCTTGGCGGACATCTCGTCCGCGCCGGCCAGCTTCTTGTCGTTCAGGTGCCCGCACTTCTTGGGCAGCAGCTGGTCCTCCAGGTGCACGGCGCCCGCGCCCGCATCCTCGAAGGCGCGGACCATGTGCATGACGTTCAGCGCCTCGCCATACCCCGTATCCCCGTCCACCAGCAGCGGCAGGCCGGTGGCGCGCGCCACCTGGCGCACGAAGAAGCACACGTCCTCCACCGTGATCATGCCCAGGTCCGGCAGGCCCATGGTGGCGGACATGGCCGCGCCCGAGAGGTAGAGCGCCTCGAACCCCTGCTTCTTCGCCAGCAGGCCGGCGAGGCCGAGATGCGCGCCGGGCATGCGCAGGATCTGCGGGCGGTCCAGCAGGGCGCGGAAGCGCTCGCCGGCGGGCTGGACGGGCAGGTCGGCGCCGATCACGTAGGGCATGGGGTCTGTGCCTTTCCTCAGAGGAAGAAGATGAGCGTGACGAGCACGAAGAGCGGCAGCAGCACCACCGCCGCGATGCCGCAATAAGCGAAGAAGGAGGGCATGCGCACGCCGCTTTCCTCCACGATCGCCTTGACCATGAAGTTGGGCGCGTTGCCGATGTAGGAGTTGGCACCCATGAACACCGCGCCGGCCGAGACCGCCGCCAGCGTCAGCGCGCCCTGCGTCATCAGGTAGGCGGGGTCGCCGCCCGCCAGGTTGAAGAAGACGAGGTAGGTGGGCGCGTTGTCGAGGAAGGAGGACAGCGCGCCGGTAAGCCAGAAATACACCGCCGGGATGGGCTGGCCGGCGGCATCCGAGGTCAGCGCCACCAAGGCGGCGGCGGCGCCGGCGGGCCCGGCCTTCAGGATGGCCAGCACCGGGCCCATGCACAGGAAGATGGCGGCGAAGAGCTTGGCGACCTCGGCCATCGCGCCCCAGCCGAAGCCGTTCTCCTCGCGCAGCGCGCGCGGCGTCAGCGCCAGCGAGGCGGCGGTGACGGCGAGGAAGATGCCCATGCCCACCAGCCGCTCGATGCCCACCGTCTCGCCCAGCAGCACCACGGGGCCGGGGGTCCAGATGCCCTGCATGAGCACGCCGAGCACGACGACACCGATCAGCGCGACGTTGGGCCAGCCGGTGATGGACAGCGGCTCTCGCACCGCCGGTGCCGCCAGCGGCGTCTCGCGCGCGTAGAGGACCGAATCCAGCGCCCAGTAGAGCGCCAGCAGCACCCCGGCGCAGAGCAGGAACGGCCAGAACAGGTGCTGCGTCGGCCAGAAGAAGCTGACGCCCTTCAGGAAGCCGAGGTAGAGCGGCGGGTCGCCGATCGGCGTCAGCGAGCCGCCGATGTTGCTCACCAGGAAGATGAAGAACACGAAGGAGTGGACGCGGTGCCGGCGCCCGGCATTGGCGCGCAGCATGGGGCGGATCAGCAGCATGGACGCCCCGGTGGTGCCCATGATGGAGGCCAGCACGGTGCCGATGGCGAGGATGGCGGTGTTGGTGCCCGGCGTTCCCACCAGCGTGCCGCGCAGCAGCACCCCGCCGCCGGTGGTGTAGAGCGCCAGCAGCAGGATGATGAAGGGCAGGTATTCCTGCAGCAGCACGAAGGCGATCTCCGCCCCCGCCGCCTTCAGGCCGAAGATGGCGGCGAAGGGCAGCAGGAAGGCCGCCCCGCAGGCGGCCGCGACCTTGCCGTAGTGGTGGTGCCAGAAATGCGGCGCCAGCACCGGCAGCAGGGCGATGGACAGCAGGATGGCAGCGAAGGGCAGCGCCCATGCCAGGCCGAGGGACGCGCCGTCGATGGCCGCGGCCTCCGCGGGCGAGGCGGCGAGGGCGAGCAGCAGGGCAATGATGGCGGCGCGCAACGAAACCCCCGTCCTTTATGGAGCCTTTTCCGCTGCACGGGGCGCGGGGTCAACCGCGGCCGGGCTTTGCGGCGCGGCGGGCTGCCGCTATGTGAATGGAAAGAATTGGAGCGAGCCATCATGGAAATGTCCGGCGAGCGGCGCATCCCCGCCCCCCGCGCCCAGGTCTGGGAAGCGTTGAACGACCCGGAGCGGCTGCGCCAGGCCATCCCCGGCTGCGAGGAGATCACCCGCACCGCGCCCGACGCCTTCGAGGCGAAGGTGGCGCTGAAGATCGGCCCCATGGCCGCGCGCTTCGGCGGCAAGGTGAAGCTGGAGAACCTGAACCCGCCCGCCTCCTACACCATCACCGGCGAGGGCAACGGCGGCGCCATGGGCTTCGCCAAGGGCGGCGCCGAGGTGGAGCTGGAGGAGGTGGGCCTGTCCGAGACCATCCTGCGCTACAAGGTGAAGGCGCAGGTGGGCGGCAAGATGGCGCAGCTCGGCGGGCGGCTGATCGACAGCACGGCCAACCAGATGGCCGGCCTGTTCTTCGACCGGCTGGCGGCGCAGCTGACGCCGCAGTCCATGCCGGGGGCGGGCTTCAGCGAGCCGGCGCCGATCGCCCACAAGCACATCCCCGTGAAGCCGGAGTTCCCCTCCGAGATCCTGGGCTGGCCGATCCCCGCGGCCATCGGCATCCCGGTGATGCTGGTCGTGCTCTACCTGATCTTCCTGTCCTCGTGACGCCGGACGGCGTCGCCGGAACCGCCGCCCTGCTGGCGGCGGGCGGCTACGTGGCGGACACGGCGCTGGCCACCACGGTGCACCTGGCCCTGCGGATGGGCCGGCCGCTGTTCCTGGAAGGCGAGCCGGGCACGGGCAAGACCGAGATCGCCAAGGTGCTGGCCGCGCAATTGCCGCGCCGGCTGGTGCGCCTGCAATGCCATGACGGCATGGACCTGAATGCCGCCGCCTACGAGTGGGACCATGCGCGCCAGCTCATGGCCATCCGCGTGGCGGAGGCGACGGGCAGCGTTGCCGACGTCGAGACCAGCATCTACGACCGCAAGTACCTCCAGGCCCGCCCGCTGCTCCAGGCGCTGGAGGGCGAGCCGGCGGTGCTGCTGATCGACGAGCTGGACCGCGCGGACGAGCCCTTCGAGGCCTTCCTGCTGGAGGTGCTGGCCGATTTCCAGCTCTCCATCCCCGAACTCGGCACGGTGCGCGCCGCCACGCCGCCGGTGGTCGTCATCACCTCCAACCGCACGCGCGAGGTGCATGACGCGATCCGCCGGCGCTGCCTGTACCATTGGGTGGACTACCCCGACGCGCAGCGCGAGCGCGAGATCCTGCGCCTGCGCGCGCCCGGCGTGTCCGAGGCGCTGTCGGGCCAGGTGGTGGGCTTCGTGCAGCGGCTGCGCCAGGGCGACTACTTCAAGCTGCCCGGCGTGGCCGAGAGCATCGACTGGGCCAACGCGCTGGCCGCGCTGGACGCGACGGAGCTGACCTCGGGCGCGGTGGACGCCACGCTGGGCGTGCTGCTGAAGTACCAGGACGACATCGCGAAGCTGCGCGGCGAGGAGGCGGCGAAGCTCCTCGGCGACGGCGGGTGATCCCGCCGCGCGACGCGCTGCCGTCGCACGCGCCGGGGGCGGCGCTGGGGCCGAACATCCTGGGCTTCGTGCGCCTGCTGCGCCGCGCCGGCCTGCCGGTGGGACCGGGCGAGGCGCTGTCCGCCGCCCACGCCCTGGCGGTGGTGGGAGTGGAGCGGCGCGCCGTGGTGAAGTCCGCGCTGCGCGCCACGCTGGTGCGCCGGCACGACCAGTCCCCCATCTTCGACGCCGCCTTCGACCTGTTCTGGCGCGACCCGGACCGCGCGCGCGCCGCCGCCGCGCTCGCGCTCATGGAAGCGCAGAAGCCGGAGGAGAAGCCCCGCCCCGGCAGCCGCCGCATCGCCGAGGCGATGGCGGGCGAGCGCCCCCCTCCCCCGCCGCCCGAGCCGCCGAAGGACGAGCAGAAGCGCGACGCCACCATGACGGTGAGCGAGCGCGAATTGCTGCAACGCATGGACTTCGAGGCGATGGGTGCCAAGGAGATCGCCGCCGCGAAGGCCGAGATCCGCCGCCTGGTGCTGCCGCTGGACGAGAAGCCGACGCGCCGCTTCCGCCCCGACCCCTCAGGCCCGCGGGTGGATTTGCGCGCCACCATGCGCCAGGCGGCGCGAATGGGCGGCGCCATCACCACCATCGCGCGGCGCCGGCGCAGCACGCGGCCGCCGCCGCTGGTGGCAATCTGCGACATCAGCGGCTCCATGGCGCGCTACGCCCAGGTGCTGCTGCACTTCCTGCACGCGGTGACCAACGAGCGCGACCGGGTGCACGTCTTCCTGTTCGGCACGCGGCTGAGCAACATCACCCGCCAGCTGCGCCACCAGGACCCGGAGGTGGCCTTCGCCATGGTGGGCGCGGCCGTGCCCGACTGGTCGGGCGGGACGCGGATCGGCGAGGCGCTGGAGGAGTTCAACCATCGCTGGGCGCGGCGCGTGCTGGGCCAGGGCGCCGTGGTGCTGCTGATCACCGACGGGCTGGACCGCGAGGGCGGGCGCGGGCTGGCCGAGGCGACGGAGCGGCTCCAGCGCTCCTGCCGCCGCCTGGTCTGGCTGAACCCGCTGTTGCGCTGGGCGGGGTTCGAGCCAAGATCGCAGGGCATCAAGGCGATGCTGCCGCATGTCCACGAGTTCCGGCCCGTGCACAACCTGGACAGCCTGCGGGCGCTGGTCGCCGCATTGGGGACACGACGATGAGCGACAACATCCTCCGCACCGCCGCCGCCTGGCTGGAGGCCGGCGAGCGCGTGGCGCTGGCTACCGTGGTGGAGACCTGGGGCTCATCGCCCCGCCCGGCGGGGTCCATGCTGGCGGTCACGCAGGGCGGGCGCATGGCCGGCAGCGTCTCGGGCGGCTGCATCGAGGGCGCGGTGGCCGAGGTGGCGCGCGAGGTGATGGCGCAAGGCACGCCCCGCCTGTTGGATTTCGGCATCAGCGACGAGCAGGCCTGGGAGGTCGGGCTGGCCTGCGGCGGCAAGCTGAAGGTCTTCGTGGAGGCGCTGGCGTGAAGGCGGACACGCTGCGCCGGCTGCTGGCCGGCCCGCTGCCGCTGGCGCTATGCACGCGGCTGTCGGACGGCGCGCAGCTGCTGCACCCGCAGGACGCCGCCCCGGAGGCGCTGCGC
>JALHNW010000109.1:0-4778 GCA_022843345.1 Rubritepida sp.
CGCTGGGCTTCGCGGGCTGCGCGCTGCTGGTGGGCGGCGGGGCGCGGTTTCCGGCCGGGGCCTGGCTGGGCTTCCTGTGCGCCATCGGCTGCGCGGTGGTCTGGGCGCTGTATTCCGTGCTGGCCAAGCGCCTGCACGCCGTGCCGACGGAGGCGGTGGCGGGGTTCTGCGCCGCCTCCGCCATCCTGGCCGCGCTGGCGCATGCGCTGTTCGAGGGCTGGGTGACGCCGGATGCGCGGCAATGGCTGGCGCTGTTGCTGCTGGGCGCGGGGCCGGTGGGGCTGGCCTTCTTCCTGTGGGACCACGGCATGAAGCGCGGCGACCCGCGGCTGCTGGGCACGCTGGCCTATGCGGTGCCGGTGGCCTCCACCGCGCTGCTGGTGCTGTGGGGCGCGGGCGAGCCGTCCTGGCGGTTGGCGGCGGCGCTGGTGCTGGTGGCGGGCGGGGGGTGGGTGGCGGCGCGGGCGTGAGGCGGGCCGTTCGGGCCAGCGAATCCTGGGTGGCAGGTCAGGCGCCGTCCACCTCCGGCATGCCGGGGGATGGCAGCGGCGCAAAGCCCTTGGGCAGCACGGCCGGCACGCGTTCGTGCTGCCGGGTCCAGGCCGCCGCGTGCGGCGACAGCCAACCGGTGACGGCGAGGATCATCGCATGGTGCCGCGCCAGGTCCCAATGCAGGACTGGCTCGTGATGGGCCACGCGGTTGCGCAGCTTGCGGATCTGCGTGGCGGCCGTGGCCAGCTTGGCGCGCGACAGCCCTTGCCCGTGCTCGTCGCGCGCCGAGGGATCGAGCGCGAAGCGAAGGCTCCGTCGCCACAGGACTTCGTAGTCCCTGTTCAGCAAGGCGGTCCAGAATCCCAGGGGCAGTTCGGCGACGATCCGGCTCGCGGTCGGCGCCTTGCGATCCCTCGCGAGCTGCTGCCGCGCCTTGGCCAGCTGTTCGCGCTGGTGCCGGACCACCAGGATTCCCCCGTCATCGAACCAGGCCGGGCCGTGGGCTGCGGCCAGCGCCTGATGGAAGCGGTTGCGCATCGCCACTTCGAGCATCTGCAACGGCGTGTACAGCGCTTCCGAAACGGCGGCATTCAGCGCGTAGAGGTCGAGCGCCCGCGCCACGTCGCCATCGGCCCAGATGCGGTAGGTCACCAGGCGCTCCGGCGACAGCACGGCTTCGAGTGCGGCGGGACCCTCGGGCGTCGAAACTGCTTGCAAGCCGGGCGTGCCTTTCATATATCTCGGGCGTACACCCCGGTGTCGCCTCTGCGAAAGCATGCGCCCGGGGTAATTTTTTGGCTCACGCCTCCCGCGCTTCCGCCAAGATCATCCGCCGCAGCCAGGCGTGGCCGGCATCCGCCTCCAGGCGCCGGTGGAACACCAGGGACAGGCGCGTGTGGCTCACCTCCACCGGCGGGTCGCGCAGCACCAGGCCGTGCGCCGCCGCCAGCGCTTCCGCCAGCCGGGCCGAGAGCGAGATCACGCAATCCGTTTCCAGCAGGATCGCCGGCACGGCGGCCAGGTGCGCCACCACCGCGCCCAGCCTTCGCTGGCGGCCCAGCTTCTCCAGCGCCCAGTCCATCGCGCCATCGCGCGAGCCGTTGGGCGAGTGCAGCAAATGCGGCACCGACAGGAAGCGCTCCAGCGTGAAATCTCCGGAAGCGAGCGGGTGGCCGGCGCGCATCAGCGTGCGGAACCCCTCCGGCAGCAGGCGGATGCGGGTGTAGAGCGCGCCTGGCTCGGGCAGCACCGCGACCGCCAGCACGGCGTCGCCGCGTTCCAGCAGCGCCTCGGCGTTGGTGCGGTCGGCGTGGCGGAAGGCCAGCAGGCATCCGGGCGCCTCCTGCGCCACGCGGGCGATCAGGCGCGGGGCCAGCACGGCCTCGGCATACTCGCTCACCGCCAGGGTGAAGACCCGGCGCGCCGTCGCGGCGTCGAAGGGCGCGCTGGCGGCGAGCGATTCCGCCAGCCGGTCCAGCGCCTCGCGCACGGGCACGGCCAGGGCCTGGGCGAAGGCCGTCGGCTCCACCCCGCCGGGGCGGCGCAGGAACAGCTCGTCCCCCAGCGCCCCGCGCAGCCGGGCCAGGGCGTTGGACACGGCGGGCTGCGACAGGTTCAGCCGCTGCGCCGCGCGGGTGACGTGCCGCTCGCGCGCCACCGCGTCGAAGACGCGCAGCAGGTTGAGGTCGAGCTGGGCGAGGTCCGTCATTGGTGCGCGTGATGATGAGGGTTCCGTGCCGCGATTGGAAGCCGCCTGCGGGACGCGGCAGCTTGCCGGGCAGCGAAAAGGAACCACCGCCATGACATCGAACACCCAACCGCTCGCCATCTTCCTGCTGCGCGTGACGCTGGGCGTCACCCTGCTGGCCCACGGGCTGCTGCTGAAGATCCTTTCCTTCGGCTTCGCCGGCACGATGGGGTTCTTCGGCTCGCTGGGCTACCCGCCGATCCTCGGCGCCATCGTCGCGCTGGCGGAAAGCGCGGCGGGCGTCGCGCTCATCCTCGGTATCTGGGTGCGGCCCGTGTCGCTGCTGCTGCTGCCGATCCTGCTGGGGGCGACGTGGCAGCACCTGGGCAATGGCTGGCTGTTCTCGCGGCCGGGCGGGGGGTGGGAGTTCCCGCTGATCCTGGCCGTGATGGCGGTGGTGCAGGCGGGGCTGGGCGCGGGGGCGTTCGCCGTCAGGACACCCAAGGCAGGATGAAAGAATCCGGGGGGACAGCGTCCCCCCGGACCCCCGGCGTCAGTCGTCGGTGCCCTTGAGAAAGGCGAAGTCGCAGCCTTCGTCGGCTTGCAGGACCTCCTGCTGGAACAGCCTCGCATAGCCGCGCTTCGGCAGGGGCGGCGCGCCCGCGAAGGCGGCGCGGCGCCGTTCCAGCTCCGCCTCCTCCACCAGAAGCGTCAGCTCGCGCGCCTCCACGTCCAGGCGGATGCGGTCCCCGGTGCGGACCAGGCCCAGCGGGCCGCCCACCGCGGATTCGGGCGTCACGTGCAGCACGATGGTGCCGAAGGCGGTGCCCGACATGCGCGCGTCGCTGATCCGCACCATGTCCTTCACCCCGGCCGCGCCGAGCTTCTTCGGGATGGGCAGGTAGCCCGCCTCCGGCATGCCGGGCGCGCCCTTCGGGCCGGCGTTCTGCAGCACCAGGATGTCGTCGGCCGTCACGTCCAAGGCGGGGTCGTCCACCCGCTCCGTCATGTCGCGCACGCTCGTGAACACCACCGCGCGGCCCTCGTGGCGCATCAGGGCGGGGCTGGCCGCGCTGTGCTTGATGACCGCGCCGCCAGGGCACAGGTTGCCGCGCAGCACCGCCATGCCGCCGACGGGCTTGATGACGCGGATGACCGTCTGCCCGGGCACCTCCTCGGCGGCGTCGGCGTAGTCCTGGAGCGTGCCGCCGGTCACGGTCGGCGCCGTCATGTCCAGGTGCGGCGCCAGCTCGCGCAGCAGGCGCGGCACGCCGCCGGCGTGGTGCAGGTGCTCCATGTAGTGCTCGCCCGAGGGCTTGAGGTCCACCAGCACCGGCACCTGGCGCCCGATGCGGTCGAACTCCGCCAGGTCCAGCGTGATGCCCGCGCGGCCGGCGATGGCCGTCAGGTGCACCAGCCCGTTGGTGGACCCGCCCGTGGCCTGCAGCAGCACCATGGCGTTGCGCACGGATGCGGGCGTGACGAGGTCGCGCGGGCGCGGCCCGCCGGCGGCCAGCGCCACGGCGACCTTGCCGGACGCCTCGCCGCAGCGCAGGCGTTCCGCGTGCGGGGCGGGGATGCAGGCGCTGTTGGGCAGCGACAGCCCCATCGCCTCGATCAATATCGCCATGGTGGAGGCGGTGCCCATCACCATGCAGGTGCCGACGGAGGGCGCGAGGCGGCCGGAAACCACCTCCACCTCCGCCTCATCCATCTTCCCCGCGCGGTGCAGGCCCCACAGGCGGCGGCAGTCGGTGCAGGCGCCCAGCACCTCGCCGCGATGGTGGCCGACGACCATGGGGCCGACGGGCACGGTGACGACCGGCACGTTGGCGGAGACCGCGCCCATCAGCGCCGCCGGCAGCGTCTTGTCGCAGCCGCCCAGGATCACCGCCGCGTCCATCGGCTGGGCGCGCAGCATCTCCTCCGTGTCCATCGCCATGAGGTTGCGCAGGTACATGGAGGTGGGGTTGGCGAAGGATTCCCCGATGGAGATGGTGGGGAAGCGCATCGGCAGCCCGCCGGCCAGCATCACCCCGCGACTGATCGCCTCGAGGAGCTGCGGCGCGTTGCCGTGGCAGGGGTTGTAGTCGCTCTCGGTGTCGGTGATGGCGACGATCGGGCGGTCCAGCGCGTCGTCGCTGTAGCCGGCCGCCTTGATGAAGGCCTTGCGCAGGAACAGCGAGAAGCCGGCGTCGCCGTAGCTGGTCAGCCCTTTGCGGAGACCCTTGCTCACCGGCCGCGGCTCTTCTCGTAGCGCGCCTTGTTCTCGGCGTTGGGCGGGTACAGGCCGGGGAGCGAGGCGCCCTTCTCCACCTCGCCCATGATCCAGGATTCCTGCGCTTCCTGCTCCTCGGCCGCCGCCATGACGGCGTCGAGCAGGGCGGCGGGGATCAGCACGGCGCCGTCATCGTCGACCACCACCACGTCGTTGGGGAACACCGCCACGCCGCCGCAGCCGATCGGCTCCTGCCAGTTCACGAAGGTGAGCGCGGCCACCGAGGGCGGCGCCGCCGCGCCCTGGCACCACACCGGCAGGCCGGTGCCCAGCACGCCGGCCAGGTCGCGCACCACGCCGTCGGTGACCAGCGCCGCGACC
>JALHNW010000109.1:4788-6341 GCA_022843345.1 Rubritepida sp.
TCCGCTTGGCCAGCCGCGCGCAGAGGATGTCGCCGAAGATGCCCGCATCGGTCACGCCCATGGCGTCGGCCACGCAGATCACGCCCTCGGGCATCGCCTCGATGGCGGCGCGGGTGCTGATGGGGCTGGACCAGGATTCCGGCGTCGCCAGGTCCTCGCGCGCGGGCACGAAGCGCAGGGTGAAGGCGCGGCCCACCAGCCGGGGCTGGCCCTCGCGGATCGGCCGGGTGCCGCGCATCCACACGTTGCGCAGGCCCTTCTTCAGCAGCACGGTGGTGAGCGTGGCGGTGGAGATGGCGGCGAGCGTGGACACCACGCGCGGGTCCAGCGGCTGCACTTCGACGGTCATGGATGGTTCTCCCGATTCCCATCCGCCATAGACCCGCGCGCGGGATGCGTCACGCCCCGCCCATGGCGTGCATCGGAGTTTCCGATTGGCCAAGGGCCGCGCGCGGCGGCACGATGCGCGTGTCGAATGAGGAACGCCGCCATGATCCGTCCCGCCGCGCTCGCTGCCCTGCTGCTGTTGACTGCCGCGCCCGCCGGGGCGCAGTCGTCGGGCACGGGCGCGCTGCTCTGCTTCAACAACCGTGGCGCCTATGTCGCCCGCGTGACCTTCGATTACGCGGACGCGGCGGGCGCGTGGATCAACTCCTCCCGTGTCTCCACGGCATACCTCGAGAATGTCTGCCAGCGCATGCCGTCCAGGGTGACGCGCACGCGCGTGACGGTGGAGGGGCATACCGGGTTCGAATGGCGCCGTGCCTGCCAGCATGAGTTCCGCGGCGGGGACAGCGCGCAGGTGTGGAGCACGGGCACCTCGCTCAACCAGGCCTGCGCCATCTATTGACGCTCACGCCCCTAGCAGGGCACGCGCCTGGCCGGCATCGGCGGCGATCTGCGCCTTCAGCGCGTCGAAATCGGCGAAGCGCCGCTCCTCGCGGATGAAGCGCTCCAGCGCCACGCTCGCCTCCTGCCCGTAGATGTCCTCCGCGAAATCGAACAGGTGTGCCTCCAGCCGCGAGACGGGGTCGCCGCCCGCCGTCGGGCGGCGGCCCAGGTTGGCCACGCCGGGCACCACGCGCCCGTCGGGGAGGGTGGCGCGCACGGCATAGACGCCGCGGGCCGGCTCCAGGTGGCGGCCCAGCGGGATGTTCGCCGTGGGGAAGCCGATGGTCCGCCCGCGCTTGTCGCCGTGGCTCACCTCCCCCGTGATGGCGAAGGGCCGGCCCAGCAGGGCGGCCGCGCGCTCCGGGTAGCCATCCTGCAGCAGGCGGCGGATGCGGGTGGAGGAGATCGGCCCCTCCGCGTCGTCCAGGTGCGGCACGACGGACAGGCCGATGCCCCGCGCCTCCGCCGCGCCGCGCAGGAAGGCGACGTCGCCGCCGCGCCGGTGGCCGAAGGCGAAGTCCGCGCCGCAGGCCAGGTGCCGCGCGCCCAGGCCGCGGTGCAGCACCTCCTCCACGAAGGCCTCGGCGCCCATGGCGGCGAGCGCGGCGCCGAAGGGCAGGGCGTGGACGTGGCGCGCGCCGAGCGCACGCAGGGCGGCGGCC
>JALHNW010000110.1 GCA_022843345.1 Rubritepida sp.
TGCGCACCAGCCAGGCGAGGCGGTGGCGCTGGGCCTGGCGGGTGTGCTGGCGCGCCGCCTCCTCCGCCGCCGCGCCGTCGCGCCGGGCCAGGGCGGCGACGATGGCCCGGTGCTCGGCATGCGCCGTCTCCGCCCGCTCGCCCAGCGTCAGCAGGGAGGGCAGCAGGGCGAGCTGGGCGGAAAGCTGCTCCAGCGAGCGCAGCAGGTAGCGGTTGTGGGTGGCGAGGTAGATCATGCCGTGGAAGCGCTGGTTCAGCGCCGCCAGCGCGCGGGTGTCGGCGAAGGAGCGCGGCTCGGCCTCCAGCAGCTCCGCCATCGCGGCCAGCTCGGTGTCGGAGGCGTGCTGCGCGGCCAGGCGCGCGGCCGCGCCCTCCATGATCTCACGCATCACGTAGAGCTCGACCACCTGCCCGTGGTCGGGGCGGGAGACGGACAGGCCGCGGCGCGGCTCGTGCGTCAGCAGCCCCTCGGATTCCAGCCGGGCGATCGCCTGGCGCACGGGCGTGCGGGAGACGCCGAAGCGGGCGGCGAGGTCCATTTCCGTCACCCGCGCGCCGGGCGGCAGGCTGCCGTCGGGCAGCGCCGCGCGGATGGCGGCGTAGGCGGTCTCGCCGAGGTCGCGGGGCTGGTGCGTGCCTTCCATGCGGTGCAGCATACCGATGTTCCCTTCCGTCCGCCATCTGGACTTTCGGGATACCGAGGGATACAATCGGCGCATGGTGGATTTCACGCGGGTCTGGGACGTGCTGGTGGTCGGCGGCGGCAACGCGGCCCTGTGCGCGGCGATCACGGCGCGGCGGCTGGGCGCGAGCGTCCTGGTGGCCGAGCACGCGCCCAAGGCCATGCGCGGCGGCAACTCCCGCCACACCCGCAACCTGCGCGCCTTGCACCCCGCGCCCACGAAGGTGCTGACCGAATCCTACCTGGAGGAGGAGTACTGGGACGACCTGCTGCGCGTCACCGGCGGCCGCACCGACGAGCACCTGGCCCGCACCACCATCCGCGCCAGCCAGCACGCGCCCGGCTTCCTGGAGGAGTGCGGCGTGGTGTTCCAGCCCAGCCTCTCCGGCACGCTGAGCCTGAGCCGCACCAACGCCTTCTTCCTGGGCGGCGGCAAGGCGCTGGTGAACGCGCTGTACCGCACCGCCGAGGCGCTGGGCGTCGAGATCCTCTACGACACCGAGGTGCAGCACGTCGCGGTGGAGGAGGGCTTCGCCACCGAGGCCGTCCTCTCCTGGCGCGGCTTCCCCGAGCGCATCCGCTTCAAGACCCTGGTGGCAAGCAGCGGCGGCTTCCAGGCCAACCGCGAGTGGCTGCGCGAATACTGGGGCAAGGCCGCGGACAACTTCCAGATCCGCGGCACGCCCTATGCCCAGGGGCGCATCCTGAAGGATTTGCTGGCGCAGGGCGTGCAGCAGGTGGGCGACCCCACCCAGTTCCACGCGGTGGCCAACGACGCCCGCGCGCCGATGGAGGATGGCGGGCTGGCCATGCGGCTGGACTGCGTGCCCTTCTCGGTGGTGGTGAACGAGGAGGTGGATCGCTTCTACGACGAGGGCGAGGATGTCTGGCCCAAGCGCTACGCCATCTGGGGCCGCCTGATCGCCCAGCAGCCGAACCAGCGCGCCTTCGCGATCACCGATTCCCAGGCGCTGCACGACTACCTGCCCAGCGTCTTCCCGCCGATCTACGCGGACAGCATCGGGGAGCTGGCGCAGAAGCTGGGGCTGGACGCGGCGAAGCTGGAAGCGGTGGTGCGGGACTACAACGCCGCCGTGCGCCCCGGCACCTTCAACGGCAAGGGCCTGGACGACTGCCGCACCGAGGGGCTGCACCCGCCGAAGTCCCACTGGGCGCGGCGGATCGAGAAGCCGCCCTTCCACGCCCACCCGCTGCGGCCGGGGATCACCTTCACCTTCCTGGGCGTGAAGGTGAACGACCGCGCCCGCGTGCTGATGGCCGATGGCAAGCCCTCCGCCAACCTGTTCGCGTCGGGCGAGATCATGGCCGGCAACATCCTGGGGCAGGGGTACCTGGCCGGCTTCGGCATGGCGATCGGCACGGTGTTCGGCCGCCTGGCCGGCGAGGAAGCCGCGCGCGCGGCGCGAAACTGACGGGGATGGACAGGATGCACGCCGAATCGGCCACGGCCACCGAGGCCCGCCGCCAGATGGAGATCTGCAACGCCTGCCGCTACTGCGAGGGCTATTGCGCCGTCTTCCCCGCCATGACGCTGCGGCGGGACTTCTCGGCGGGCGACCTCACGCACCTCGCCAACCTCTGCCATTCCTGCAAGGGCTGCTATCACGCCTGCCAGTACGCGCCGCCGCACGCCTTTGGGGTGAACATCCCGGCCACCTTCGCCACGCTGCGCGCCGAATCCTACGCCGAGCACGCCTTTCCCCGCGCGCTGGGCCGCGCCTTCGAGCGCAACGGCACCGTGGTGGCCGGCATCGCCGCGCTGGCGCTGACCCTGGTGCTGGTGCTGACCATCGCCTTGCAGGACCCGGCCGTGCTGTGGTCGCCGCAGCGTGGCGTGGGCGCCTTCTTCCGCGTCATCCCCTACTGGCTGATGGTGGGGATGGCGACGCTCACCTTCGGCTGGGCGGTGCTGGCGATCGCCGTCGCCTCCTGGCGCTACTGGAAGGCCACCGCGCCCGCCGCGAAGCTGACGCCGCGGGCCGTGGGCAAGATGGCGTCGGACGTGGTGACGCTGCGCAACCTGGGCGGCGGCGGGCATGGCTGCAACGACGTGGATGACGGCTTCAGCCAGCGCCGCCGCTGGCTGCACCAGGCGATGGCGGGCGGCTTCCTGCTGTGCTTCGCCGCCACCACCGCGGGCGCCTTCTACCACCATTTCCTGGGCTGGAAGTCGCCGCACGCCTTCCTGTCGCTGCCGGTGCAGCTGGGCACCTGGGGCGGCGTGCTGCTGTGCATCGGCACGGCGGGGCTGCTGCACGTGAAGGCCATCACCGACCCCGCGCCCGTGGCCCGCAGGCTGCTGGGGGGGGAGGTGGCGATGCTCTCCCTGCTGTTCCTGGTCTCCGCCACCGGGCTGCTGCTGCTGGCGGCGCGGCACACGGGGGCGATGGGGCTGCTGCTGGCGATCCACCTGGGATTGGTGCTCGCCTTCTTCCTGGTGATTCCTTATTCGAAGATGGTGCACGCGCCGTTCCGGGCGCTGGCCCTGCTGCGCAACGCGATGGAAACCCGCCGATGATCTCCCGCCGAACCCTCGCCGCCGCCGCGCTGGCCGCGCCCTCGCTGGCACACGCGCAGGGGCGCACGCTGACGCTGGTGGTGCCCTACGCGGCCGGCGGCGGCACCGACATCGCGGCGCGCGAGTTCGCCGGGCTGTTCTCCCAGGAACTCGGCGGGCAGACGGTGGTGGTGGAGAACCGCGCGGGCGGCGCCGGCCATGTCGGCGCGCTCGCCGTCTCCCGCGCGCGACCGGACGGGACCACGCTGCTCTTCGCCGTCTCGACCAACGTGGTCATCAACCCGCACCTCCAGCGCGGCGACCGGGTGGATCTGGCGAACACGCTGGAGGCGGTGGCGCAGACCTCCTCCTATCAATACGTGCTGGTGGTGCATCCCTCGCACCCCGCGAACACGCTGGCCGAATACATCGCCTGGGTGAAGGCGCAGCCGCGCGGTTCCGTGACCTTCTCCTCCTCCGGCGTGGGCGGCAACAACCACCTGGCCGGCGTGCTGTTCGCCGAGGCCGCGGGCATCGAGATGGAGCACGTCCCCTATCGCGGCACCGCGCCGGCGCTGCTGGACGTGGTGGCGCGCAACATCACGCTCAACGTCTCCTCGCCCCCGCCGGCCATCACCCTGGTGCGCGAGAACCGGCTGAAGGCGCTGGCCGTCACCGGCCCGGCGCGGATGCCGGCGCTGCCCGAGGTGCCGGCGCTGGCCGAGGTGCTGCCCGGCCTGGTGATCGAGGGCTGGCACGGCATCTTCGCCCCGCGCGGCACGCCGCCCGCGGTGCTGGACCGGCTGGAGGCCGCCGCGCGCAAGGCCATCGCCACGGAACATTTCCGCGTCCGCCTGGCCAATGAGGGGCTGGAACTGCCGCCCTCGCGCGACCGCGCCGCCTTCGGCGCGGCGGTGCGCGAGGAAAGCGCCTACTGGGCCCGCAAGGTGCCGCAGCTGGGCATTACCCTGGACTGACGCGGCGCTGCCGCCGCCCGGACAGGGCGGCCAGCGCGCGCGCGTTGCCGGTGTCGGCCCGCAACGCGTCCTGCGTGCGGGTCCATTCGCGCTGCATCACCCGGTCGGCGATCGCCACGAAGGCTTCGTCCAGCCGCTCCACCTCCGCCGAGGTCGGCTCGGTGCCGCCGCGCTTGGCGTCGAGCAGCAGGCGGTCCATCTGCTCCATCAGCGCGTTGAGCGCGTGGTAGTCCTCGTCCTCGTGGTTCAGCAGCAGCTGCACGCGCGTCGCGCTGCGGGCGTATTCCTGCACGGCGCGCTCGCTGGCCTTGCCGTGCATGGACAGGCGGGCCACGGCGCCGAGGTAGTTCGCCATCTCCGCGCCCAGATCCTCCATCCGCCGCAGCCGGTGCGCGGCGAGCTGGAGCGACACGTCCTTGCGGTGGTTGCGGCGCATGGCGAAGATGGTGACGGACAGCGTGACGAAGCTCGCCAGGAGCACGCCGGTGCCGGCGAGGATGGGCGCCAGCGCCTCCCATGTCATGTCAGAACAGCACGACGGTGCGGATGCTCTCGCCGCGCGCCATCATGTCAAAGCCCTCGTTGATGCGTTCCAGCGGCAGGGTGTGGGTGATCAGCGGGTCGATCTCGATGCGGCCCTGCATGTACCAGTCCACGATCCTCGGCACGTCCGTCCGCCCGCGCGCGCCGCCGAAGGCGCTGCCCTGCCAGCGGCGGCCGGTGACGAGCTGGAAGGGCCGCGTGGCGATCTCGGCCCCCGCCGGGGCCACGCCGATGATGGTGGAGACGCCCCAGCCCTTGTGCGCGCATTCCAGCGCCTGGCGCATCAGCGTGGTGTTGCCCACGCATTCGAAGGAATAGTCCGCCCCGCCGCCCGTCAGCTCCACGATGTGGGCCACGATGTCGCCCGGCACCTCGGCGGGGTTCACGAAGTGGGTCATGCCGAACTCGCGGCCCATCTCGGCGCGATCGGCGTTCAGGTCCACGCCCACGATCATGTCCGCGCCCGCCATGCGCGCGCCCTGGATCACGTTCAGCCCGATGCCGCCCAGCCCGAAGACGACGACGCGCGCGCCCGGCTCCACCTTCGCCGTCCACAGCACCGCGCCGATGCCGGTGGTGACGCCGCAGCCGATGTAGCAGACCTTGTCGAAGGGCGCGTCGGGGCGGATCTTCGCCAGCGCGATCTCGGGCAGCACCGTGTGGTTGGCGAAGGTGGAGCAGCCCATGTAGTGCAGGATCGGCTGGCCCTTGAAGGAGAAGCGCGAGGTGCCGTCGGGCATCAGCCCGCGGCCCTGGGTGGTGCGGATCTTCTGGCACAGGTTGGTCTTGGGGTTCAGGCAGTACTCGCATTCCCGGCATTCGGGCGTGTAGAGCGGGATGACGTGGTCGCCCGGCTTCAGCGACGTGACGCCCGGCCCGACCTCGCGCACCACCCCCGCGCCCTCATGGCCCAGGATGGCGGGGAACAGGCCCTCGGGGTCGGCGCCTGACAGGGTGAACTTGTCGGTGTGGCACAGGCCGGTGGCCATGATCTCCACCAGCACCTCGCCGGCGCGGGGGCCTTCGAGGTCCACCTCGACGATCTCCAGCGGGCGCTTGGCCTCGAATGCGACGGCGGCGCGGGTCTTCATGGGCGGTCTGCTCCTGGCGGTCGCATCGCAGCTTGGCCCCGCCGCCCGCCTTCGCCAAGCTGCCGGAAACGGAGGTTCGCCATGCCCACCCGCCGCAGCATCCTGGCCTTGCCGGCCCTTGCCACGCCGGCCCTGGCACAGGGCCGCCCGATCCGACTCGTGATCCCCTTCACCGCCGGCGGCTCCAACGACATCCTGGGCCGCATCCTGGCCGACGGCATGGCGCAGCGCCTGGGCGTGGCCTTCGTGGTGGAGAACCGGGGCGGGGCCGGCGGCATCCTGGGCAACGACATCGTGGCCAAGGCCGCGCCCGACGGACACACGCTGCTGCTGGCCGGCTCGGGCTCCTTCGTCATCTCCGCCCTCACCCACGGCCGCACGCCCTACGACCCGGAGCGCGACTTCGCGCCGATCGGCCTCATGGGCGCCTCGCCCAACATCATCGCGGCCGACCCGCGGCTGGGCGTGGCGGACCTGCCGGCGCTGGCGGCGCGCGGCCGTGGCGCGAACCCGCCGCTGACCTTCG
>JALHNW010000111.1 GCA_022843345.1 Rubritepida sp.
GCTCGCCGCCCTGCTGGCCGGTTGCGGCGACCCGGCCCCGCCCCCGGCCGAGCCGCCCCGCCCCGTCCGCATCGCCACCGCCGAGACCCGCCAGGGCGGCGAGGTGGTGACCCTGGCCGGCACCGTGCAGCCGCAGGCCGAGGTGAACCTGGGCTTCCGCATCCCCGGCCGCATCGCCGAGCGCCTGGTGAACGCGGGCGAGCGCGTGCAGGCCGGCCAGGTGCTGGCGCGGCTGGACCGCGAGAACGAGGAGAATAACTGGCGCGCCGCCCGCGCCGCCCTCGTCGCGTCCCAGGCGCAGCTGGTCGAGGCGCGAAACAACCAGTGGCGCCAGGCCGAGCTGCTGCGGACCGGCTTCACCACCCGCGTCGCCTATGACCAGGCGGTGCAGCGCCTCGCCGCCGCCACCTCCAACGTCGAGGCGGCGCAGGCGCAGTTCGCCGTGGCCGAGGACCGCATCGGCTACACCGAGCTGGTGGCGGACGCGCCGGGCACCGTGCTGGCCCGCCGCGCCGAGCCGGGCGAGGTGGTGGCCGCCGGCCAGCCCATCTTCATCATCGCGCGCGAGGGCGGGCGCGACGCGGTCTTCGCCGCGCCCGCCGCCCTGAAGGACGCGGCACCCGCCAACCCCGAGATCACCGTGGCGCTGTCGGAGAATCCCGGCGTCACCGCGCGCGGCCGCGTCCGCGAGGTCTCGCCCCGCGCCGACCCGGTGACCGGCGCCTTCGAGGTGCGGGTGGGGCTGATCGAGCCGCCCGAGGGGTTGCGCCTGGGCGCGACCGTATCCGGCCGGCTGGTGGTGGGCGAGGGCGGGGGCGTGGAGCTTCCCGCCACCGCCCTGGTGCGCGCCGATGGGGGGGCGGCGGTCTGGGTGGTGGATCCGCGCTCCAAGGCCGTGTCGCTGCGCCCGGTCGAGGTGGCGCGCCACGGCACCACGCGCGTCACCCTGGCCCGCGGGGTCGAGGCGGGCGAGGCGGTGGTGACGGCGGGCGTGCAGACCCTGCGCCCCGGCCAGGTGGTCCGCCTGCTGGGTGAGCCGCGATGATCGGGCCGAACCTCTCGGAATGGTCCATCAACCGCCGCTCACTGATGATGTTCCTGATGCTGGTGGCACTCGGCGCCGGCATCATGTCCTTCATCCGGCTGGGGCGCGACGAGGACCCGGCCTTCACCTTCCGCACCATGATCGTCTCCGCCGCCTGGCCGGGGGCGACGATGGAGGACACTCTGGCCCAGGTGACCGAGCGGCTGGAGCGCACGCTCCAGGAGACGCCGTTCCTGGACCGCATCCGCAGCGTGACGGTGCCGGGGCGCACGACGATCTTCGTGGACCTGCTGGGGTCCACCCCGCCCGCCGAGGTGCCGGAATCCTGGTACCAGGTCCGCAAGCGCATCGGCGACATGCGGCTGAGCCTGCCGCAGGGCGTGATCGGCCCGGGCTTCAACGATGATTTCGGCGACACCTTCGGCCTGATCTTCGGCTTCACCGCCGATGGCTTCACCCATCGCGAGCTGCGCGACGCGGTGGAAGCCGCGCGCTCGCGCCTGCTGCGCGTGCCGGATGTAAGCAAGGTGAACGTGCTGGGCGCGCAGGACGAGCGCGTCTTCATCGAGTTCATCCCCGACCGCCTCGCCGGGCTTGGCCTGTCCATGGGGCAGGTGATCGCCCAGCTCCAGGCGCAGAACGCCGTGCGCCCCGCGGGCGTGGTGGAGACGGGGGACGAGCGCGTGGCCATCCGCGTCTCGGGCGCCTTCGAGGACGAGGCGGGGCTGGCGGCGGCGAACATCAGCGCGGGCGGCCGGCTGGTGCGCCTGTCCGACATCGCCACCGTCACGCGCGGGCTGGCGGACCCGCCGCAGCCGATGTTCCGGGTGAACGGCCAGCCCGCCATCGGCCTGGCCATCTCCATGCGCCAGGGCGGCGACGTGCTGGCGCTGGGCGCCGACATCCGCGCCGAGATGGCGCGCATCCGCGCCACGCTGCCCATCGGCATCGAACCGGTGATGGTGGCCGACCAGGCGCAGGTGGTGGACAGCGCCATCGGCGACTTCACCGAAAGCCTGTGGCAGGCCATCGTCATCATCATGGCGGTCAGCTTCATCGCGCTGGGCGTGCGCGCGGGGCTGGTGGTGGCGCTGGCCATCCCGCTGACGCTGGCCATCGTCTTCGGGGCGATGTCGGTGGCGGGGATAGACTTCCAGCGCATCTCGCTGGGCGCGCTCATCATCGCGCTGACGCTGCTGGTGGACGACGCGATGACCACCATCGACGCCATGCTGCGCCGCCTCGCCGCCGGCGACGCGAAGGAGCAGGCGGCGACCTTCGCCTACAAGGCGCTGGCGGCACCCATGCTGACCGGCACGCTGGTGACCATCGCGGGCTTCATCCCGATCGGCTTCGCGGCCTCCACGGCCGGCGAATACACCTTCACCCTGTTCGCGGTGGTGGGGATCGCGCTGATCCTGTCCTGGTTCGTGGCGGTGCTCTTCGCCCCGCTGATGGGGCTGGCCATCCTCAAGGCGCCGCCGCCGGGCGCCGCCGCCAAGCCGCCCGGGCGGGTGCTGCGCGGCTACGAGCGGCTGCTGCGCATGGCGATCCGCTTCGGCTGGGTGACGGTCGGGCTGGCCATCGGCGCCTTCGCGCTGGCGCTGTTCCTGCACCGCTACGTGCCGCAGCAGTTCTTCCCCTCCAGCGACCGGCCGGAGCTGACGGTGGACCTGATCCTGCCGCAATCCAGATCCATCACCCAGACGGAGCGCGCGGCCGCGCGGCTGGACGAGGCGCTGGGGCGGGATGCCGACATCGCCCGCTTCTCCACCTATGTCGGCCAGGGGGCGATCCGCTTCTACCTGCCGCTGAACGTGCTGCTGCCCGACCCCTTCACCGCGCAGTCCATCGTCGTGGCGAAGGACCTCGCGGCGCGCGACCGCGTGCAGCAGCGCCTGGAGCGCCTGCTGGCCGAGGAGTTCCCCGAGGCGCTGGGCCGCGTCTCGCCGCTGGAGATGGGGCCGCCGGTCGGCTGGCCGCTGCAATACCGCATCAGCGGGCCGGACCCCGACCGGCTGCGCGCCGCGGCGATGCGATTCGCCGGGATCATGGGCGCCGATCCCGACACGCGGCACGTCAACTTCGACTGGATGGAACCCTCGCGCCAGCTCCGCATCCGGGTGAACCAGGATGAGGCGCGCCGGCTGGGCCTGTCCTCCGCCCAGGTGGCGGCGGCGCTGAACGAGGCGGTGACCGGCACGCCGGTGACGCAGCTGCGCGACGACATCTACCTCGTCGAGGTGGTGGCGCGCGGGGCGGGCGAGGACCGCGCCTCGCTGGACGCGGTGCGCAACGCGCCCGTGCTGCTGCCCGGCGGCCAGTCGGTGGCGCTGAGCCAGTTCGCGAGCATCGAGGAGGGACAGGAGAACCCGGTGGTCTGGCGGCGCAACCGCGTGCCGACGCTGACCGTGCGCGCCGACGTGCCGCCCGGCGTGCTGCCGGCCACCGTGGTGGAGCGGCTGGAAGCGCCGGTCGCCGAGTTCGCGGCCGCCTTGCCGGAGGGTTACTCCATCGCGTTGGGCGGCACCGCGGAGGAATCAGCGGTGGGGCAGGCCAGCGTGCTGGCGGTGGTGCCGGTGATGCTGGCAGTGATGCTGACGCTGCTGATGTTCCAGCTGCAATCCTTCCGCAAGCTGGGGGTGGTGGTGGCGATCCTGCCGCTGGCCATCATCGGCGTGGTGCTGACGCTGCTGCTGTTCGGCCGGCCGCTGGGCTTCGTCGCCATCCTGGGCGTGCTGTCGCTGCTGGGGATGGTGGCGAAGAACGCCGTCATCCTGCTGGTGCAGATCGACGAGGACCGGGCGGCGGGGCTGGGGCTGGTGGATGCGGTGGTCGCGGCGTGCTCGTCGCGCCTGCGGCCGATGCTGTTGACCGCGCTGTCCACCGTGCTGGGGCTGATCCCGATCGCCCCCACGGTGTTCTGGGGGCCGATGGCCTTCGCGGTGATGGGCGGGCTGCTGGTGGCGACGCTGCTGACGCTGCTGGTGCTGCCGGCGCTCTACGTCCTGGTGTTCAACCGGAAAGGTGCCGGTGCGGCCTGAGCCGCGCCAGCATTCCATCCACCGGCCCGAACGCCACGGAGAGCACCCACAGCGCCGCCGCGGCCAGGATGATGGCCGGCCCGCTCGGCACGTCCAGCCGCGCCGAGGCGGCGAGGCCGGCGATGCTGGCCAGCAGCGCCAGCAGCACCGCCACGGCCACCATGCCGCCGATGCCGCGCGCCCAGTGCCGGGCGGCGATGGCGGGCAGCATCATCAGCCCCACCGCCATCAGCGTGCCCACCGCCTGGAGCGCGGCGACGAGGTTCACCACCACCAGCGCCAGGAAGCCCAGGTGCCAGCGGGAGCCGCGCAGCCCGACGGCGCGGGCGAAGGCGGGGTCGAAGCATTCCAGCACCAGCGGCCGCCACGCGAAGGACAGAAAGACCAGCGTGGCGCTGGCCGCGCCCGCCATCAGCAGCAGCGCCGCGTCATCCACCCCCAGCACCGAGCCGAAGAGCAGCTGCGAGAGCTCGACCGCCGAGCCGCGCCAGGAGATGATGGCGACGCCCGCGGCCAGCGCGGTGAGGTAGAGCGCGGCGAGCGCAGAATCCTCGCGCCCGCCGGTGCCGCGGGCCAGCGCGCCGGCGCCCAGCGCCAGCACCAGCCCGGCCAGCAGCCCGCCGACGGCCAGCGCCGGCACCGACAAGCCGAACAGCACGAAGGCCAGCGCGATCCCCGGCAGCATCCCGTGCGACAGCGCGTCGCCGGCCAGCGACATCCGCCGCAGCATGAGGAACACGCCCAGCGGCGGTGCGGAAAGCGAGAGCGCCAGGCACCCCACCAGTGCGCGGCGCAGGAAGCCGAACTCGATGAAGGGGTCGAGGATCACGCGGCCCGCGCGCAGGTCTCCGCATGCGGGTCCCAGCCCTCGGCCATGCTGCGGGCGCGCAGGCGGTTCGCGGCGGAAAGCGCCTCGCCGGTCGGCCCGAAGGCGATGGCCTCGCGCGCCAGCAGCAGGGTGTGCGGGAACTCGTCGCGCACCAAGTCGAGGTCGTGCAGCACGGCGCAGATGGTGCGCCCCTCGCCATGCCAGCGGCGGATGACCCCCAGCAGGTCGGCGGCGGTGCGGGCGTCAAGCGCGTTGAACGGCTCGTCCAGCAGGATCACCGGCGCGTCCTGGAGCAGGAGGCGCGCGAAGAGCAGTCGCTGGAACTGGCCGGTGGACAGGCTGGCCACGGGCCGCGATTCGAAGCCGCGCAGGCCCACCGCGGCCATCGCGTCGGCCACGCGGCCATCGTCGCGCAGGGTGCCGAAGGCGCCGCCCTCGGCCCAAAGGCCCAGCAGCACGGCGTCGCGGCAGCGCAGCGGGAAGGCGCGGTCCATGCCGGCCTGCTGCGGCAGCAGGGCGATGCGGCCGCCGGCTTCGACGTGGCCATGCTCGGCGCGCTGCACCCCGGCGATGGCGCGCAGCAGGGTGGACTTGCCGGCGCCGTTGGGGCCGACCACTGCCAGGAGGCCGCCCTTGGGCAGCGTGAAGGAGACGTGGTGCACCGCCGGCCGCCTGTCATGGCTGACGGTGAGGTCGCGCACGGCGATGCTCATGCCGCCAGCGCCCAGGCCACGGCCGCCCACAACGCGGCGAGCAGCACGCCCGCGAGGGCGAGGCGCGCGGAGGCCGGGGCGGCGAGGTCCAGCGGGTTGGTCATCGCGTTATCCTATAACATCGCGTGGCTTGCGGGCCAAGTCCGGCGGCGGCATGGTGGTTGCATGAACGCCCAGGACGAGGCGCTGCGCGCCGCCCTGGCCCGGCACCGGGCCTTCGCCACCTTCCTGCTGATCCTGATGGGGGCGCTGATGGTGCTGGCCTACTGGCTGCCGCCCTCCTTCGGGGTGGAGCTGCTGGCGGCATCGGCCAAGGCCGGCGTGGTGGGCGGGCTGGCGGACTGGTTCGCGGTGACCGCGCTGTTCCGCCACCCGCTGGGCCTGCCCATCCCGCACACCGCCATCATCCCGCGCCAGAAGGAGCGGCTGGGGCAGGGGCTGGGGCGCTTCGTCGCCAACCACGTCTTCACCGAATCCGAGGTGGCGCGGGTGATCGCGCGCCTGGACGTGGCCGGCATCGTGGGCAACTTCCTGGCGGACCGCGACGCCAGCCGCCCCGCCGCCCAGGCCCTGGCCGCCGCGCTGCCGCGCCTGCTGGGCACGCTGGAGGACGGGCGCGCCAAGCGCGTGGTGATGCGGCTGCTGCCCCGCATG
>JALHNW010000112.1 GCA_022843345.1 Rubritepida sp.
CCGCCCGGCCCGCGACTGGGACCGCGAGCTGGCGGCCTGAGCGGCATGGCCGATGACGTGAACCTGGCGGCGCTGGAAGTCACCGCGCCGCCGCAGCCGGCGGACCCGGTGCGCCTGGTGCTGGACCTGCTGGCGGCGATCGGCACGGCCTGGACCTTCGCCCTGATGCTGCTGATCTGCGCCGACGTCATCGGCCGTTCCTTCCTCAACGCCCCCATCACCGGGGTCGCCGAGATCGCGGCCCATTCCGTGGTGGGCATCGTCTTCCTGCAGATCGGCGCCACCATCCACGGCCGGCGGATGACGCGCGCGGACTTCCTGCTGGACCGCATCGCCCGCCGCGCCCCCGCCTTGGGCCGCGCGATGGAGGCGCTGTTCTGCCTCGTCGGCGCGGCCGTCATGGCGTTCATCGCCGTCTCCGCCTGGCCGGGCATGTGGAACAGCATGGCGCTGCGCGAGTTCTTCGGCGTGCAGGGCCTGTTCACCGTGCCCACCTGGCCGTTCCGCGGCCTCATCGTGCTGGGCGGCGCGGCCGGCGCCCTCGCCTACCTGGTGCTGACCTGGCACGAGCTGCGCGGGAGGCGCTGAACGATGGACGACGTTTCCCTGGGCTTCACGCTGATCGGCGTGATGGTGGCCCTCATCATCATCGGCCTGCCCATCGGCATCACGCTGATCGGCACCGGCGCGGCCGGCGTGTGGCTGATCCGCGACAACCCGGAGCTGGCCTTCCGCTTCACCGCGCTGTCCGCCTATTCCGGAATCCAGGACTACCTCTTCGCCACCATCCCGTTGTTCGTGCTGATGGGGCTGCTGGTCAGCATCTCCAACGTGGGCCGCGACACCTTCGAGGTGGCCGCCGCCCTGCTGCACCGGCTGCGCGGCGGCCTGGGCATCGCCACCGTGGGCGCGAATGCGGTCTTCGCCGCCGTCACCGGCGTGTCCATCGCCTCGGCCGCGGTGTTCACCAAGGTCGCGGTGCCGGAGATGGTGCGCCACGGCTACACCATGCGCTTCGCCGCCGGCACGGTGGCGGGCTCCTCCATCCTGGGCATGCTCATCCCGCCCTCGCTGCTGATGATCGTCTACGGCGTGCTGGCCGAGGTCTCGATCGGCGCGATGTTCATCGCGGGCGTCATCCCTGGCGTCATCATCGCGCTGGGCTTCGGCGTGATGATCTGGACCTATGCCCGCTTCTTCCCGCACCGGATCATGCAGGCCACGCCCCCGCCGATGTTCAGCGAGCGCCCGCTGACGGGGGGCGAGATGGCGGGCAAGGCCGTGCCCATCCTGCTGCTCGTCGCGTTGATCCTGGGCGGCCTCTACACCGGCTTCTTCACGCCCACCGAGGCGGGCGCGGTGGGCGCGGCCGGCGCGCTGCTCATCGCGCTGGCCCGCCGGCAGCTCGGCTGGGGCAAGTTCTGGCGCGTGCTGAAGGAGACGGGGCTGGTCTCCGCCTCCATCCTGTTCCTGCTGATCGCGGCGGGACTGTATTCGCGCATGCTCTCCATGGCCGGCGTGCCGCAGGCGATCGGCGACGCGGTGGAGCAGGCTGGCCTCGGCCCCTACGGCTTCCTGCTGGCCTTCGTCGTCATCATCCTGCTGATGGGCATGATCCTGGACAGCACCTCCATCCTGCTCATCATGGTGCCGATCGGCGCGCCCATCGCCACCGCCATGGGGTTCGACCTGGTCCACTTCGGCATCGTCACCATCATCGCGGTCGAGATGGGGCTCCTCACGCCGCCCTTCGGCATCAGCGTCTTCACGGTGAAGGCGACGCTGGCGGACCCCAAGGTGGGCATCGAGACGATCTTCGCCGGCGCCATGCCCTTCGTGGCCGTGATGGGCGCCGCACTGGTCGCCATCGCCCTGGTGCCGTGGCTGTCCACCGCGCTGGTCAGGTGAGGGGCGCCAGCGCGAAGTCGTAGCGCAGCGCGCGCACGCCATCGGCGTCGCGCGTCCATTCGCGCACCAGCGCGTCCTTCACGCCGAACACCGCGTCGCTGTCGAGATACGGGTCGCCGGCCGCGAAGACGTGCGTCACCAGCCGGCGGTGGCCGGGTGCCGCAATCATGAAGTGGACATGCGCGGGCCGCATCGGGTGCCGGCCCGTCGCCGCCAGCATCGCCCCCACCGGGCCGTCGGTCGGCACCGGATAGGCGGTGGGGGCGATGGTGGTGAAGTGGAAGCGCCCCTCCCCATCCGCGCGGAAGCGGGCGCGCAGCTCCGGCGGCTCGCCGTGGTGCTGCACGTCGTAGAGGCCGTCGGCGTCCGAGTGCCAGATGTCCAGCTCCGCGCCCGGCAGCGGCGTGCCGTCGGCGCTGGTGACGCGGCCCTCCACCCGCATCGCCTCGCCCGCCGCGCCGGACAGCGTGGCGCCCAGCGGCTTCTCGACCGCGCCTTGCACGTGGAAGGGGCCCAGCACCGTGGAGGGCGTGGCGCCCGCGGGCAGGCGGTTGTTGATGGCGTCCACCAGCATGGAGACGCCGAGCGTGTCGGAGAGCAGGATGAACTCCTGCCGCTTGTCATCGCATTTGTGGCCGGTGGCGGTGAGGAAGGCGATCGCGGCCTCCCACTCGGCCATCGTCGGCTCCACCTCGCGCACGAAGCCGTGCAGGTGGCGCACCAGCGCCTGCATCACCTCCCGCAGCCTCGGGTCCGGCGTGGCGGCGAAGCGGGCGAGCACCGCGTCGGTGATGGTGGTCTCGTCGAAATCGCGCATCGGCGCCTCCCCTCCGGTTCGTTGCCGGCAGGATGGCCGATGCGCGGGGGGCTTGGCTACACGATGGCCGGCGCCCGCTCCGCGGCGGCGCGTTGCGTCGCGCCGCAGGCGCGCGGGAAATGGCGCGTGGCGGCGCGCCGCGGCGCTACACGATGGCCGGCGCGCGCTCCGCCGCCGCCCGCTGCCACGCCTCCGCCGCATCCTCGTCGAACAGCTCGGCCAGCTTCTTCATCATGGTGCCGCCCAGCTCCTCCGCATCCACGATGGTGACGGCGCGGCGGTAGTAGCGGGTGACGTCGTGGCCGATGCCGATGGCGATCAGCTCCACCGCCCCGCGCCCCTCGATCTCCTTGATCTGCTCGCGCAGGTGCCGCTCCAGGTAGTTGCCGGGGTTCACCGACAGCGTGGAGTCGTCCACCGGCGCGCCGTCGCTGATCACCATGAGGATGCGCCGGTGCTCCGTGCGCGTCAGCAGGCGCTTGTAGGCCCAGGCCAGCGCCTCGCCGTCGATGTTCTCCTTCAGCAGCCCCTCGCGCAGCATCAGCCCCATGGCGCGGCGCGAGCGGCGCCAGGGCGCGTCGGCCGCCTTGTAGATGATGTGGCGCAGGTCGTTCAGCCGGCCCGGATTGCGTGGCTTGCCCTCCTGCACCCATCGCTCGCGCGACTGGCCGCCCTTCCAGGCGCGGGTGGTGAAGCCCAGGATCTCCGTCTTCACCCCGCAGCGCTCCAGCGTGCGGGCCAGGATGTCGGCGCACATGGCGGCCACCGTGATCGGCCGCCCGCGCATGGAGCCGCTGTTGTCGATCAGCAGCGTCACCACCGTGTCGCGGAAATCCGCCTCGCGCTCGCGCTTGTAGGACAGCGCGTACATCGGGTTGGTGACCACGCGGGTGAGGCGGGCCACGTCCAGCAGCCCTTCCTCCAGGTCGAACTCCCAGGCGCGCTGCTGCTGCGCCATCAGCCGCCGCTGCAACCGGTTCGCCAGCTTGGAGACGACGCCCTGGAGGTGCTGGAGCTGCTGGTCGAGCTGCTGGCGCAGCCGCGTCAGCTCGTCGGGGTCGCACAGATCCTCCGCCTCGATCACCTCGTCGAACTGGCTGACGAAGGCGCGGTAGCGGGTCGCGTCGTCGGAGGGCGGGACCTCCTTGCGCGCCTGCGGGCCGCCGGGCTTCTCGTCGCCCTCGGCCGCGGCGCCCTCCTCCTCGGAATCCTGCGCCTCCTCGTCGGCGGCGTCGCCCTCCATGGTCTCGGGCTCGGCGCCCTGCATGGATTCCTGGTCCTGCGACTGCGCCTCGCCGGCGCTGGCCTGCTGGTCCTGGGCGCCGTCCTCGCCGCCCTCCTCGCCGCTCTCGTCCTGGTCGGCCTCGCTCTCGGCCTCCGCTTCCGCGAGGTCGAGCGCGGTCAGCAGCTTGCGGGCGGCGCGGGCGAAGGCGGCCTGGTCGTCCGTGGCGCCGGCCAGCTCCTCCATCGCCGCCTCGGCGTTCAGGTCCAGCGTGTCGCGCCACATCCCCAGCACGCGCTGGGCCGCGGCGGGCGGCGCCTCGCCCGAGATGCGCTCGCGCGCCATCAGGGCCAGGGCCGCGTGCAGCGGCAGCTGGTCCTTGCGCGTCATGCGGTCGTAGCCTTCGCTCTCCGCCTCGTCGGACAGGCGGGCGCGCAGGTTCGCGGCCACGCCCGCCATGTGGCGGGAGCCCACGGACTGCACGCGCACGTCCTCCAGCGCGTCGAACACCTCGCGCGCCTCGCGCCGCGCGGGCGCGCGGGCTGCGTGCGTCGCCTCGTCGTGGTGGCGCAGCTTCAGCGCCACGGCGTCGGCGGCACCCCGCAGCCTGGCCATCTCGGCCGGGGGCAGGGCGCGGGTGGGAAGCGGCAGGCGCGCGCGCTTGCCGGAAACGCCCGCGGGGCCGGGCTGGTAGGCCACCTGCACCTCGGGCACCTGCGCGATGGCGCGGATGGCGCCCGCGGTGGCGCGCTTGAACTCTTCCTGGCGGGTGAGGTCGGGCTTGGTCATGCCGTCACCCGGCAAGGTCGAGGCGCCGCTCGATCCGCTCGATGCGCTGGCGCAGCTCTACGACGGAAAGGCGGTCCAGCGTCATCTCCTCGCCCTTGGGCGCGCCGCGACGCTCCGGCATGGACAGCCGCAGCAGCACGTCGTCCAGCTTGGTGTCCATGCGCCGCAGCAGCGCCAGCGTGTGCTGCGCGACGTTCTCCTGGCCCTCGCTCATCGCCCTCACCCCGCCTTCTTGTACAGCCCCGTCTCGATCTCCTGGTTGAAGCAGCGCTGGTAGTACTCGGCCACCGTCGCGCGCTCCGCCTCGTCGCACTTGTTGAGGAAGGTGAGGCGGAAGGCGAAGCCGATGTCGCCGAAGATGCGCGCGTTGTCGGCCCAGGTGATGACCGTGCGCGGGCTCATGACCGTGCTGATGTCGCCCGCGATGAAGCCCGCGCGCGTCAGGTCGGCCAGCGCCACCATCGCCTGCACCTGCTTGGTCATCGCCTTGTCGCCGGTCGCGCCCATCTTGGCGAGCACGATCTCCGTCTCCTGCGCGTGGGGCAGGTAGTTGAGCGTGCAGACGATGTTCCAGCGGTCCATCTGGCCCTGGTTGATCTGCTGCGTGCCGTGATACAGTCCCGTCGTGTCGCCAAGGCCCACCGTGTTGGCGGTGGCGAAGAGGCGGAACATCGGGTGCGGGCGGATCACCTTGTTCTGGTCCAGCAGCGTCAGCTTGCCCTCGACCTCCAGCACGCGCTGGATCACGAACATCACGTCCGGCCGGCCCGCGTCGTACTCGTCGAACACCAGGGCGCAGGGATGCTGCAACGCCCAGGGCAGGATGCCCTCGCGGAACTCCGTCACCTGCTTGCCGTCCTTGAGGACGATGGCGTCCTTGCCGATCAGGTCGATGCGGCTGATGTGGCTGTCGAGGTTGACGCGGATGCAGGGCCAGTTGAGCCGCGCGGCCACCTGCTCGATATGCGTGCTCTTGCCCGTGCCGTGGTAGCCCTGGACCATGACGCGCCGGTTGTGCGCGAAGCCCGCGATGATGGCGAGCGTGGTGTCGCGGTCGAAGCGGTAGGAATGGTCCACCTCCGGCACGTGCTCCGTGCGGATGGAGAAGGCCGGCACCTGCATGTCCACGTCCAGGCCGAAGGCGTCGCGCGCGCTGACCGTGGTGTCGGGGAGGGAGATCGCGCTGGTCGGCTGGATGTCGGCCGGTTTCGCCATGGTGTTCATCGGGTGTCCGCTTCGCTCGCTTACGTGTGAAGTCTAAGGCAGGGGGAATGGATGCGCCAGACAGCGCGCCTCATCCCGCGGCCGGCCGCGCCTCGGCCCCCAGCCGCGCGCGCAGCAGGGCGTAGGCGCGGCTGATGTCCTTGAACCGCTCCTCGGCGCGCTTGTCGCCGCGGTTGGCATCGGGGTGGTGGCGCTTGGCCAGCTCCTTGTAGCGGGCCTTCAGGGTGGGCGCCTCCACCGGCCATTCCAGCTCCAGCACGCCCAGTGCGGCGCGCAGCTCGGGCGGCGCCTCGGCGCGGCGGGGGGCGG
>JALHNW010000113.1 GCA_022843345.1 Rubritepida sp.
CAGGAAGCGCATCGTTTCCGCCAGATGCGGGGGGGCGGCGGCGGTCACCTCCAGCGTCCCGCCGGCGGGGTGCGGCAGGCGCAGGGCGCGGGCGTGCAGGTGCAGCAGCGGCGCGAAGCCCTCCAGGTGCGCCGCCGCGCCGCCATACTTGCCGTCGCCCAGGATCGGCGTCTCCAACGCGCTCGCGCAGTGGACGCGCAGCTGGTGGGTGCGGCCGGTGTGCGGCTTCAACTCCAGCAGCGCGGCCTTGCGCTTGGCGGCGTCCAGCACGGCGTATTCGGTCACGGCGCGCTGGCCCTTGGTGTCGGGCACCATGCGCTCGCCGCGCGGGCCGCCTTCCTTGGCCAGCGCCAGCTCGATCCGCCCGCCCGGGTGCTCCGGCTCGCCCACCACCACGGCCCAGTAGGTCTTCTCCACGTCGCGCCCGCGGAAGGCGGCGGCCAGGAAGGCGGCGGCGGCCGGCGTGCGCGCCAGCACCAGCGCGCCGGAGGTGTCGCGGTCCAGCCGGTGCACCAGGCGGGGCCGGTCCTCCGCGCCGAAGCGCAGCGCGTCCAGCGCGCCGTCCAGGTGCTTCGTGATGCCCGGGCCGCCCTGCACGGGCAGGCCGTGGGGCTTGTCGAGCACGATCACGTGATCGTCGCGGAACAGCACGCGGGCCTGGAGCTCGGCGGCGAAGGCGTCGGGCACCGGCTTGGCCTCGGCCTTGGGGGCCTGGGTGGTGGGCATGGGCGGCACGCGCAGCTCCGCGCCCGCCGCGAGCCGGGTGTTCGCCTCCGCCCGCTGCCCGTCCACGCGGATCTGGCCGGTGCGCAGCATCTTCTGCAGCGCGCCTTGCGTGAGCGCCGGGAAGCGCCGCCTGAGCCAGCGGTCGAGCCGCGTGTCGGCCTCGGCCGGGGGAACCGTCATCGTCTGGACCATGCCCCCGTATAACGCGCCCGCGTCAGTCGCGCACGAAGGCCCAGTCATAGCCGTCGCTGGCCTTCGTCAGCCGGCCCACGGTGGGGCTGGGGAAGTGGATCGGCAGCAGCAGCGTCTCCGTGTCCGCCACCTCGGCGAAGACCTTGCGGCGGCTGGCCCGCGCGCCCTCCGCGTCCCAGCAGAAGATCGTGCTCAGCGCCGGGTCGTGGCACTGCAGCTGGTGGTGGAACATGTCGCCGGTGATCAGCGCCCGCCTGCCGCCGCGCCGGATGTCCAGGCAGCAATGGCCGGGCGAATGGCCGGGGGTCAGCAGCAGGGAGATGCCGGGCTCGATCTCGAATCCGTCCTCCACCAGCAGCGCCTGGCCGGCGGCCATGATCGGCTCGCAGTTCATCCGCCACACGCCGCCGGCGCCGCCCGGCCGCTCCACGCCCTCGCGCGCGAGGGCTTCCCACGCCTCGTACTCACCCTTGTGGAACACGTATTTCGCGCGCGGGAAGAAGGGCACCCAGCGGCCATCCTCCAGCTTGGTGTTCCAGCCGGAATGGTCAATGTGCAGGTGGGTGCAGAAGACGTAGTCCACGTCTTCGGGCGCCAGCCCCTCGGCCTCCAGCGCGCGCAGCCAGGGCGTCTTGTCGAAGTCCATCGGCGCGGCGTAGCCCTTGTCCTCGCCGGTGCAGGTGTCCACCAGGATGACGTGCCTGCCCGTGCGGACCACGAAGCTCTGGTAGGTGATGACCATCTTGCCGGTGGCCTCGTCCATCACCTCCGGCGCCAGGCGGGCCATGCTGCCGGGGTGCTCCTCGCGCCTGAAGCCGGGGAACATGTCTTCCGGCCGGCGCCAGGGGCCGTCGCGCTCGACGATGCTGGTGATGGTGACGTCGCCGATGGCCAGCGGCTTCATTGGTGCCTCCCCCGTTGATTCGGGCGTCAGCGTGCCGCGATCACCCGCGCGCGAGAAGCCCCCGCGCCAGCGCGTCGAAGGCCGCCACCGGCAGTTCCTCCGCCCGCTTCTCGCCCGCGATGCCGGCGCCGGCCAGCAGCGCCTCGGCGCCGCCCAGCGTCTTCAGCGCCCCGCGCAGCATCTTGCGCCGCTGGCCGAAGGCGGCGGCGGTGACGCGCTCCATCGCCCGGAACAGGGCGGGTTCCGGCTGCTCGGCGCGCGGCTCGATCACGACCACGGCGCTGTGCACCTTGGGCGGCGGGCTGAAGGCGCCCGGCGGCAGCCGCAGCCCCACGAAGCAATGCGCCACCCATTGGGAGATCACCGCCAGCCGCCCGTAATGCTCCGTGCCCGGGGGGGCCACGATGCGCAGCGCCACCTCCTCCTGGAACATCAGCACCAGGCGCTCCCACGCCGCGCCCTGGGCCAGCCAGCCCAGCAGCAGCGGCGTGCCGACGTTGTAGGGCAGGTTCGCCACCACCATCCGCGGGGCCGGCAGCGCCGTGCCGTCGAAGCGGCGCGCATCCTGGCTCACCACCGCCAGCCGGCCGGGGTGCGCCGCCTCCAGCTCCGCCAGCGCGGCCAGGGCGCGTTCATCGAGTTCCACCGCGGTCAGCTGCGCCAGCGGGCTGGCCAGCAGCGCGCGCGTCAGCCCGCCGGGGCCGGGGCCGACCTCCAGCACGTGCCGCCCGGACAGGTCGCCGGCGAGGGCGGCGACGCGGCGGCACAGCACCTCGTCCAGCAGGAAGTGCTGGCCCAATGCCTTGCGCGCGTCCAGCCCGAAGCGGCGCGGCACCTCGGCCAGGGGGGTAAGGTCGGTCATGGTGCAGCCTCCACGGTTGCGCGCGCCCCGCCGATGTGGCGCCTTCGGTCGGAGCGCCGGTCCCGCAGGATGCAGCGCCTTGAACGGGGTCCCCGCCGGGGTTTTCGCCGCAGCGCAGCGGAGGCGGAAACTCCGGTGGGGGTTAGCCGCGCGCCTCGATGATGGCGCGCCGCCGCAGCTCCCGCTGCAGCTGGCGCGAGATCACCTCGACCCGCTCGCGCAGGATCGTGGCCCGCGCCATGTCGGCGGTGAACTCCGCCTCGCGCGCCTGCTCGCGCGAGCAGACCATGATCAGCAGGATGCCGTCGGGCGAGATCACCGGCTGCGAGGGCCGGCCCAGCGGCAGCGAGGCCAGCATCTGGCGCAGCGGCGGCGGGTTCAGCGCCTCCAGCCGCAGCGGCCCCGGGTCGGAGGGGCGGTCGCTGGTGCGGGGCTGGGCGTCCATCTGCTCGCAGCCGCGCAGCGTGGCGGACAGGCGCTGCGCCCGCTCCAGCACCTGGCGCTGCTGCTCCGTCGGCGCCTGGGGGTCGAGGCGCGTGGTGAAGGGCAGGAACACCTGCCGGACCGACAGCGTGGTCGAGGCGCGCTCGGGCGTGCCCGCGTTGCGCTTGGCGCGCATCGTGACGATCTGGAAGCCGCCCGCCACGCGGATGGCGTTGGAGACGGCGCCGGGCGGCATGCGCTCGACCACCGCCAGCACCTCCGGCTCCATCTGGGCGGCCGTCACCCAGCCCAGGTCGCCGCCCTGGAGCGCGCTCTGCGCCTGGGAGAACTGCGTGGCGACGATCTGGAAGGGCGAGCCGCGGCGCAGCTGGCCCACCACCTCGTCCACGAAGCGGCGCACCTCCGCCTCGTTGCGCGGGTCGTCCACGGGGATGAAGATCTCGCCCACCAGGAACTCCGGCTGGCCCTGGCGGGCGCGGTGCGCGGCCAGCGCGTCGGCCACGTCGCCCTCCGAGATCTCGCCCTGCGGGCCCAGCAGGGCGCGCAGCAGCCGGCCCCAGCCGATCTGCGCGCGCATCTGGTCGTACAGCACGCGCGGCTGCACGCCGGCGTTGCGCAGCTGCGCCGCCAGCGCGCCGCGCGGCAGGTTGTTGCGCCGCTCGATGTCGGCCACCGCCTCGGCGATGTCGTTGTCGCTCACCGGGATGCGGCGCTGCTGCACCTCCTGCAGGCGCAGCTTCTCGTCCACCAGCAGGCGCAGCACCTGCGGCTGGAGGCGCTGGAGCGTCTCGGGCGAGACGGGCACGCCGGCGTTCAGCGCGAAGAGCCGCGCGCGCGACGCCACCTCCGCCTGGGTGATGGGGTCGCCGTTCACCACCGAAAGGATGCGGTTGCCCTGGGAGGATTCGGCCGCGCGCGGCGGCGCGCCCCCGCCGGGCTGCGCGGCCGCGGGGGCGGCCAGCAGCAGGGCCAGCGGGAGGATGAGGGCGATGCGGGACATGGCGGTGCTCCTAACGCATCCGGCCGGGAAATGGCTCAGTTCGTCGGCACCGCGGGCAGCGCCGGGATGGCGGGCGAGGCCGGCGCGCCGGCGCCCGGCGGCGCATCCAGGATGGAGCGGTTCAGCGAGGTGCCGCGGTCCAGCAGCGCCAGCACCAGCGCCAGCACGAAGAACAGCGTGCCCAGGATGGCGGTGGAGCGCGTCAGCAGGTTCGCCGTCCCGCGCCCCGACATCACGCCGCCCATCCCCTGCGAGGAGCCGATGCCCAGGCCGCCACCCTCCGATCGCTGGATGAGGATGACCCCGATCAGCGCCAGGGTGACGAGCAGGAACAGGACGAGGAGGACGGTGGACATGATCGGGCGCCTTCTACCCCCCGGGGGTCCGCCCCGCAACCGCCGCCGCGGCGATCGCCAGGAAATCCGCCGCGACCAGGGACGCCCCGCCCACCAGCGCCCCGTCCACGTGGGGCAGCGCCAGAATCGCGCGCGCGTTGCCCGGCTTCACCGACCCGCCGTAGAGCAGCCGCGTGCCCCCCTCCCCGAAGCGGGCCGCCAGCACGCGGCGCATCAGCGCGTGGATGGCCGCGATGTCGCCCTCCGTCGGCGAGAGCCCGGTGCCGATCGCCCAGACCGGCTCGTAGGCCACCACGCCGCCGGCATCGGCGAAGCCGTCGGGCAGCGAGGCGTCGAGCTGGGCGGCCACCACCGACTCGGCCTCGCCCGCCAGCCGCTGCGCCTCCGTCTCGCCGACGCAGGCGACGGGCACGAGGCCGGCGGCGATCGCGGCCTCCACCTTGGCGCGCACCACCGCGTCCGTCTCGCCATGGTCGGCGCGGCGCTCCGAATGGCCCAGGATGACGTGCGACGCCCCCGCGTCGCGCAGCATGGGCGCCGAGACGTCGCCGGTGTGCGCCCCCTTCGCGGCCGCGTGGCAATCCTGCCCGCCCACGGCCACCGCGGCGCCCACCAGGGCCTGCACCACGGACGCCAGGTGCGGGGCGGGCGGGCAGACCAGCAGGTCCGCGCCCGCCACGCCGGCACGGACCGCCTGCGCCAGCGCCACCGCCTCGGCCAGCGTGCCGTGCATCTTCCAGTTTCCGGCGATCAAGGGGGTCATGGCGGCGCTCCTGTCTGCCCCTGCGCTTCTATCGGCCCCGCCATGTTTGGCAACGCCATGCCCGTGGGCTATGCGCGGCGCATGATCACCGCGATGCGCCGCCTGGCCGGCACCTGGTTCGCCAAGGCCCTCTTCGTCCTGCTCATCCTGTCCTTCGCCGTCTGGGGCATCGAGGACATGATCCGCAACATCGGTCGCGACACCGCCGTCGCGCGCGTGGGCGGCGAGGCCATCGAGGTGCAGGAGGCCCAGGAGGCGGCGACGCGCGAGCTGCAGCGCATCACCCGCCAGCTCCAGGGCGCCTTCACCCCCGACGCGCGCATCCGCCGCGCGGTGGCCGAGCAGGCGGTGGAGTCCCTCGTCATCGACCGCGTGCAGCGCCAGGAGGCGCGGCGCCTGGGCATCGCCGTGCCCGACGAGGCGGTGCGCGCCTACGTCTTCCGCATCCCCGGCTTCGCAGGCGCGGACGGCCGCTTCTCGCGCGAGGCGTTCAACCAGTTCCTGCGCCAGAACGACCTGACCGAGGGCGCCTTCCTGGCCCTGCTGCGCGCGGACCTGCAGCGCCAGCAGCTTTCGGGCGCCGTGCGCGCCGGTGCCGCCACCCCCGCCGTGCTGGGCGAGCGCCTCCTGGCCTGGCAGCTGGAGCGCCGCACCGCCACCCTGGTGGAACTCCCCTGGGCCGACGCCCCCGAGCCGGCGGAGCCCACCGAGGCCCAGCTCGCCCGCTTCCACGAGAACAACGCCCGCGCCTTCTCCACCCCCGAGACGCGCGAGGTCGCGGTCGCCGTGCTCAACGCCCAGCGCATGATGGCTCAGGTGAGCGTGAGCGAGCGCGAGGTCGAGGATTACTTCGCCGCCAACCGCGCCCGCTGGTCCACCCCCGAGCGGCGCGAGATCTTCCAGGCCATCGTGCCGTCGGAGGACGCGGCCGCGGCGCTCGCCGCGCAGTGGCGCGAGGGCGCGGAATTTCCCGCCATCGAGGCCGCCGCGGCGGCGGCCGGCGGCGGCGCCACCGCGC
>JALHNW010000114.1 GCA_022843345.1 Rubritepida sp.
GGCATGTGGCCGCCGGGCAGTCCGGCGCGCGGCTCGGGCGCCGTGCCGTCGAAGCGGCCCTTGGCGCGGGCGTCCACCACCAGGGCGGACCCATCGGCCAGCACCTGCTTCACGTCGCCGATGCCGCGCAGCATCCGCGCGCGGAAATCCGGCACGAAGCGGGCAGGGGTGGCGGGCGGCGCGTCGCCGGTCTCGACCGGGCGGCCCTCGCGCAGCCACAGCGGCAGGCCGCCATCCAGCACGGCGACCTTGTCGTGGCCGAAGAGGCGCAGCATCCACCAGCCGCGCGGCGCGGCGCGCCAGCCATGCTGGTCGTAGAACACCACGCGATGGGCGTTGGAGATGCCCAGCGCGCCCGCGAGGCGCGCGAAGCGCGCGGGGGTGGGCACCATGTGCGGCAGGTCCGTCTCGTCATCGGCGATGGCGTCGATGTCGAACAGGCGCGCGCCGGGGATGTGCGCGGCGCGGAAGCCGTCATGCTTGTTGCCCGCCTCGTTGGGCAGGAAGGTCGAGCAGTCGAGCACCAGCAGGTCGGGGGCGCCGAGTTCCGCCGCCAGCCACTCGGTGGACACCAGGTGCTGCATGCTCATTCCTCCAGGCCGATCAAGATGCGGCGGTTCTGCCGCCCCTTGCTTTCCAGCTTCAGCACGGTGACGCGCCCGATCTCGCCGGTGCGCGCCACGTGGGTGCCGCCGCAGGGCTGGAGGTCCACCGCCGGCTCGCCGCCGATCCGCACCAGCCGCACCCGGCCGGACCCGCGCGGCGGCTGCACGGACAGCGTGCGGATCATGGAGGGGTTCGCGTCCAGCTCCGCATCGGTGATCCAGGAGAAGGACACGGGGTGGTCCTCGGCGACCAGGGCGTTCAGCCGCTCGGCCCACCATTCCTTCGGCGGCGGCTCCGGCAGGTCGAAGTCCAGCCGCGACTTCTCGCCCCCGATCTGCCCGCCGGTGACGCCGATGCCGGGCGTGAGCGAGCACAGCAGGTGCATGGTGGTGTGCATCCGCATGTGGCGCAGGCGGCGCGCCCAATCGAGCGTCACCTCCACCTCCTCGCCGATGGCCGGCGCCTCGCCGGCGATGGGGTGGGCCACCGCCTCGCCATCGCCCTTCAGCGCCTCGGCCACCGGCGCCTCGCCGCGCGCCCAGCGCAGGTGCCCCGCATCGCCCGGCTGCCCGCCGGAGCGCGCGTAGAGCACGGTGCGGTCCAGCACGATGCCGGCGGGCGTGACGTCCACCACGCGCGCGGTGCAGGCGCGCAGGTACGCGTCGTCGAGGTACAGCTTCGTCGTCATGTCCAGTCCTTGCGCAGCCGCGCGCGGTGCGTGCGCAGCCAGAAGAGGCAGAGCGCGGCGGTGGCGTTCTGGATGCCGCCCTCGTCCAGCCGCGCGAAGGCGGCGGGGGCGGAGAGGTACAGGGGGCGGATGTCCTCGCCCTCGGCCTGGAGGCCGTGGGTGCGGGGGGCGTGCTGCGGCAGGCGCGCGCGGCCGCAATACAGGTGGATGTTCTCGTCCGAGCCGCCCTGCATCAGCATGAAGTGGCCGATGCGCTCCAGCCGGTCCACGTCCAGCCCCGCTTCCTCCTGCGTCTCGCGCCGCGCGCAATCCTCGGGCGATTCACCCGGCTCCAGCAGGCCGGCGACGCATTCGGTCATCACCGGCGGGAAGCCGGCGGCGTGGGCGGGCAGGCGGAACTGCTCGATGAGGCAGAGGCGGTCGGTCCAGGGGTCGTAGGGCAGCAGGGCCACCGCGCCGCCGCGGCGCCACAGCTCCCATGTCAGCTCGCGCGAGGGGGTGCCGTCGAAGCGCGCGTGGGTGAAGCGCACGCGCTGCACCGGGAAGCGGCCGTCGAAGGCGATGCTGTCCTCCCTCACCTCCAGCCCCGGGAAGGGCGGGATGGGCGGGGCCTTGGGCGGTCTGGCGCTCATGCGGCGCAAAGCCTAGCTTCGGGTCGAACGCCCGTCCACATGAGCACCCCCGATCCCCGCCGCGCCATCGCGGCCATCCTGCTGGCCAGCCTGCTCTACGCGGGCATGGGGGCCTGCGTGAAGGCGCTGGCCGGCGAGGTGCCGCTGGCGCAGGTGGTGCTGGGGCGCAACCTGTTCGCGCTGCCCGTGCTGCTGCCGCTGCTGCTGCGCGGCGGGCGCGCGGGCCTGCGGATGCGCGCCCCGGGCCTGCACGCGCAGCGCCTGGCCTGGGGCTTCCTGGGCATGGCCACCGCCTTCCACGGCTACGCCCACCTTCCGCTGGCCACCGTCACGGCGCTGGGCTTCACCATGCCGCTGATGCTGGCGCTGCTGGCCGTGCCGCTGCTGGGCGAGCGGATGGACCGCGCCCGCCTGCTCTGCGCCGCCATCGGCTTCGGCGGCGTGCTGCTGATGGTCCGCCCCGGCGATGGCGGGGCGGTCGCCCCTTCGCTGGTGGTGCTGGCCGGGGCCTTCGCCTGGGCCATGGCGATGATCACCATCCGCCGCATGGGTGCCTCGGGCGAGAGCGGGGTGGCGATCGTCTTCTGGTTCTCGCTCGGCAGCGCGCTGCTGGCGCTGGTCTGGGCGCTGCCCGGCTGGGTGTGGCCGACGCCGCGGCAGTGGCTGCTGCTGGCGGTGGTGGGCGGCGTGGCCGCCTTCGCGCAGATGCTGATGACGGAGGCCTACCGCTCGGCCGATCCCACGCTGGTCGCGCCCTTCGAGTATTCCGCCATCATCTGGACCACCGGCCTCGGCGTGGCCTTCTGGGCCGACTGGCCGGATGGGTGGGACGCGCTGGGCATCGCCGTGCTGGTCGGCGCCGGGCTGTGGCTGTGGCGTCGCGAGGCGGCCTTGCGGCCATGAGCGCCCCCGCGGCACAAGGCCCGATGCGCCGACGGTTGCCCTGGCTCCTCTGCCTCGCCCTGCTGCCCGTGCTGGTGCTGGCGCTGCGCTGGGCGTCCTTCCTGCCCTCCGTGATCGACTGGGACGAGAGCCTCTACCTCCTCCAGGCCCGCGAATGGCTGCGGGGCAACTGGCCGCTGTCCGGCGTGTGGGACATGCACCCGGTCGGCGCGCCGGGGATGATCGCGCTCACCTTCCTGCTGCTGGGCGAGAGCCTGGAGGCGGTGCGCCTGCTGGGCGCGCTGTGCGTCACGCTCACCGGCTACGCGCTGGTGCTGCTGGCCGCGCGGCTGGGCGCGCCGCGGGTCGTCGGGCTGGCGGCGGCGGTGCTGTATGCGGCGCATTCCATCCTGCTGGGCGGGCTGGCCTCGAACACCGAGATCCTGTTCGCGCCGATGGTGGTGGCGGCCCTCGGCCTCGCGGTCAGCCCGGGCGGCGCCTGGCCGCGGCTGCTGGCGATGGGCGGCCTGATCGGGCTGGCGATGCTGGTGAAGCCGGTGGTGGCGCCCGAAGGATGCCTGGCCTTCGCGCTGCTGGCCTGGCCGGTGCTGCGCGCGGGCGAATGGCGGCGCCTCGGCGCGATGGCGCTGGCCTATGCCGCGCTCTGCGCCGGGCCGACGCTGCTCTTCGGCATGGTCTACGCGCTGCGGGGCGAGTTCGGCATCTGGTACGTCTCCACCATCGCCGCGCCCTTGGAATACGCCGCCGGGCGCATGTCGGCCGGGCAGTCGCTGTGGCGCATCACGCTGTCGGCGCTGGCGCTGCGCTGGGTGCTGGTGCTGGCGCTGGCCAGCCTGCCGGCTCTGTGGCGCGCCGAGGCCGCGGCGCGGCGCGTGGCGCGCTTCGGCTGGCTGTGGCTGCTGGTTGCGCTGCTGGCCGTGGCGGGGCCGGGCCACTTCTTCGCGCACTACTTCCTCATTCTGCTGCCGCCACTCTCGCTGCTGGCGGGGCTGGGGCTGTTCCTGGCCGCCCGCGCGCTGGCCGGGGCGCGCCTCCGCGCCGCGATGGCGGTGGTGGTGGCACTGGCGGCGGCCGACGTGGTGGCAGGCGACCTGCTGCCCCGCCTGTCGCGCGGCTTCGCCATGGGCAGCCCCGACACGCCGCGCCGCATGGCCGCGCTGATGAACGAGGAGCTGCGCGAGGGAGACACCATCTTCGTGCCCAACTACCAGCCGGTGGTCTACTTCCTCACGGAGGCGCGGCTGCCGACGCGGTTTCCCTTCCCGGTCCACCTCACCGGCTCCTTCGCCTCGCTGGCCGGGGTGGACACGGATGCGGAGGTGAAGCGCATCCTGGACGGCCGGCCGCGCTTCGTCGTGCTCGACCGTTCGGAATGGTTCGCCATGCGGGCGTCCGCCATGGCGATGCTGAGCGAGGCGCTGGAGGAAGGCTACGAGCTCGCCGCCTCCTTCGTGGAGGAGCGCGGGACGGTGGAGCTGTGGCGCCGGGTGGAGGCGGAGTGATGGAGGACCTGCTGTTCTGGGCCTCGAAGGCGCTGTGGCTCTTCGCGCGGCCCAACACCTTCGCGCTGTTCCTCGCCGTGCTGGGGGTGGCGCTGCTCGTCGCCGGGCGGCGGTGGGGGCGATGGCCCGCCATGCTCGGGCTGGGCTGGTACGTGGCTGTGCTGCTGACGCCGCTCGCCGCTTGGCTGACCCTGCCGCTGGAGGACCGCTTTTCCCGCCCCGACGCGCCGGCGCGCGTGGACGGCGTGGTGGTCCTGGGCGGCGCGGTGGAAACGGCGCTGACGGAGGGGCGCGGCATCCCCTCGCTGAACGGCGCGGCGGAGCGGATGACGGAGGCCGTGGCCCTGGCCCGGCGCTTCCCGGGGGCGCGCATCGTCTTCACCGGCGGAACCGGCAAGGTGAACCCCGACGATGTGACGGAGGCCGAGGTGGCGCGCCGCCTCTGGTCCTCGCTGGGGCTCGAGGGCGGGCGGGTCGTCTTCGAGGAGGCGTCGCGCAACACCTGGGAGAACGCGACGCTGTCGCTGGCCGCGGCGCAGCCCAGGCCGGGCGAGACCTGGCTGCTGGTGACCAGCGCCTCGCACATGCCGCGCTCGGTCGGATGCTTCCGCGCGGCGGGCTGGCAGGGCGTGGTGCCCTGGCCGGTCAACTTCTCCACGCTGCCGGGCGGGCGGGGCTGGTTCGACAGCCCGCTGTCGCAGCGGCTGGGCCAGGCGGAATGGGCGGTGCGGGAATATGTCGGGCTGGTCGCCTACCGCCTGCTGGGGCGGACCGACGCGTTGTTCCCTGGCCCGCTATAGGTCCAGCACGCGCTCGGGCCGCATGCGCCCGCGCAGCAGGTCCGCCAGCGCCAGCAGGTTGCCGCGCAGCCGGCCGCGCCGGTCCACCTCCGGCTCCGGCCGCAGCGCCTTCAGCGCGTTGACCAGGCAGTGCCGCCCGGCCGAGGGGATGGCGTGCGACCAGGGAAACGACCCCTTGCGCGCCAGGTAGAGCGGGTTCGCCACCTGCGAGTAGCCCAGCCGCACCCCCGGCACGCGGCCCTTCTTGGTGCCCAGGTGCACGCCGCGCGCCGCGTGCAGCCGCAGGATCGCCCCGTGCGGCAGCAGCCGGCGCGACAGGTCGATGTCCTCGTACCAGGCGTAGAGCGGCAGCGCCTCGTCGAAGCGGATGGCGTGGGCGCGCATCGGCGCCAGGCGCAGCGCCATGTTGCAGCCATAGGCGTTGAAGGCGGGCGACGCCTCCAGCGAATCCGGCAGCGGCGGGGCCCGGGCCAGGATGGCGCGCGCGGCATCCACCGCGATGCCGGGGCCCTTGGCGCCGTCGGCCAGCACCACGCCGGTCGCCACCGCGCAGTCCGGCCGCGCGCGCAGGACCGCCTCAAGCACCGCCAGCCATTCGGGCGCGGCGAGGAAGTCGTCGTCGAAGAACGCCACGGCGTCGCAGTCGCCGATCGCGTCCAGGATGCGGTTGCGCTGCGCCGGCAGGCCGCTGGCGCCCGACAGGAACTCCACGCTCGGGAAGCGCGCGGCGATGCCCGCCACGTCCTCGGGTGCCGCGAAGGATACGAGGATGCGGTCGGCCGGGCGGTGCTGGCGGTCCAGCTCGGCCAGCGTCTCGGCCAGGATGGCGGCGCGGCCGCGGGTGGCGATGCCGACGGCGATCCTCATGCGGCCCCCGGTCGCCGGAGGGCGCAGGCCCGGAGGCGTGAACCGGCGGCAGTCACGCCAGCGGCCCCGGCGGCGGCGCGGGTGGCGCGCGCATCCCCTCCCAGCGGCCCTTCAGCGTGGCCCAGTAGTAGCGCGCGTGCAGCCCCCGCCCGCGCAGCAGGGACAGCGCCGCCCCGGCCAGCGGGCGGAGGAGGAAGGGCGCCCAGGTGGCGGCGGGCACGCGGTGGCGGCGCAGCGCGAAGCCCAGCCCCAGCCCGTAGCG
>JALHNW010000115.1 GCA_022843345.1 Rubritepida sp.
CGGGCGCGCGCCCTGGGCCGGGGCGGCGGGCGCCGCGCCGGCGGCGCGCTTCTTCACCACCTCCACCTGCACCACCTTGGAGCGGCCGTGGCTGAAGGACTGGCGGACGCTGCCGGCGTCCACCGTCTTGTTCAGCTCCAGCCGGCCCGCGGGTCGCAGGCTCAGCCGGCTCTTGGCCGCATCCTGATCGTTCTGGTCGCTCATCCGCCGTTCCGAACCAACTTTCCTGGGGCCGGCGAACCGGCCCTGAACCTCAATGAAGGCCTGGATTCGCGCCCTGCGGCGTTCCCACCGCGGGCGATCCCGACCCAGCCCCCTGGGGGGCCGTAACTCCCGCGAAGCCGGCCAACCGGGCCGCCTCCACCTGCAACGCGCCCGCCAGCTTCCCCGGCAGCACCGCGACGTGGACCGCGCGGTCCCGCCCGAACACGGCCCCCAGCTCCTCGCCCGAGAGCGGCGTATAGACCGGCAGCTCCCGATTGCCCAACAGGCGCTCGCGCTCCGCAGGGCTGCCATCGGAGGCCTGCATGAGCAGCGCCACCGGCCGGTTCCGCAGCCAGTCCAGCACCGCCTCCCGGCCCGCCACCGCCTCCCCGCCGCGACGCGCGAAGCCGAGGAAGTCGCGGATGCGGGAACGGAGCATCCCGTGGATCATCCCTTGAAGATCATCCGGGAGCTGAACCGCGCCGCGCGCCGCCTTCGCGAAGGCCCCGGTCTTCAGGGCCTTCCTCAACGCCTCGTCCTGCGCCTTCAACCATAGGCCCCTGCCGGGCAGACGTCCAGCCGGATCGGGCACCAGCTCGCGCGAGGGGCCCAGCGCGAAGCGCAGCATCGCCTCCTTGGGCAGGGTCTCGCGGGTGACGATGCAGCGCCTCAGCGGGCCGCGTTCGGCGTCCGGGTCATTGGTCCTGGGGTTGCTCAACCGGCACCTCCTCGCCCTCGAACCAATGCTGGCGCGCGGCCATGATGATGGCGTTCGCCGTCTCCTCGTCCATCTGCGCCTCGCCGATGATCTCCACCAGCTCGTCCGACGCCAGGTCCGCCAGGTCGTCCATCGTCTTGACGCCCGCCTCGCCCAGCTGCACCAGCATGGCGGCGGTGAAGGAGCCGAGGTCCACCAGCGCGTCGGACACGCCCATCTCGATGCGCTTCTCGTCCGCCTGGGCCTCCTTCAGCTCCAGGAAGGCGCTCGCGCGGCGCTTCAGCTCGGCGGCGATGTTCTCGTCGAAGCCCTCGATGGAGGCCAGCTCGTCGTCGTCCACCTCCACCACTTCCTCGATGGAGCCGTAGCCCTCGGTCACCAGCAGGCCGGCGATCACGTCGTCCACGTCCAGCCCCTCGACGAACAGGCCGGAGCGCTTGCGGAAATCCTCCTGCCGGCGCTCCGATTCGCCCGCTTCCGTCAGGATGTCGATGTCGTAGCGCGTGAGCTGCGAGGCGAGCCGCACGTTCTGCCCGCGCCGGCCGATGGCGAGGCTCAGCTGCTCGTCGGGCACCACCACCTCGACGCGCTTGCCCTCGTCGTCGATCACCACCTTGGACACCTCGGCCGGCGCCATGGCGTTGACGATGAAGGTGGCGATGTCGGACGCCCAGGGGATGATGTCGATCTTCTCGCCCTGCAACTCCGCCACCACGGCCTGCACGCGCGAGCCGCGCATGCCGACGCAGGCGCCCACGGGATCAATGGAGCTGTCGCGCGAGATCACGGCCATCTTGGCGCGCGAGCCGGGGTCGCGCGCCACCGCCTTGATCTCGATGATGCCCTCGTAGATCTCCGGCACCTCCTGCGCGAACAGCTTGGCCAGGAAGCCGGGATGCGTGCGGGAGAGGAAGATCTGCGGCCCGCGCACCTCCTCGCGCACGTCGTAGATGTAGGCGCGCACGCGGTCGCCGTTCTTGAACGCCTCGCGCGGGATGGTCTCGTCGCGGCGCAGCAGCGCCTCGGCGCGGCCGCCCAGCTCCACCATCAGGTTGCCGTATTCGGTGCGCTTGACGGTGCCGTTGATGATCTCGCCGACGCGGTCCTTGAACTCGTCGTACTGCTTCTTGCGCTCCACCTCGCGCACGCGCTGCACGATCACCTGCTTGGCGGTCTGCGCGCCGATGCGGCCGAAGTCGATCGGCGGCAGCGGGTCCACGATGTACTCGCCCACCTGGATGCCGGGCTTCACCTTCTGCGCGATGCGCACCGGCATCTGCGCCTCCTCGTCCTCCACCGCGTCGTCGGGCACGACGAGCGTCCAGCGGGACAGGGCGACGGCGCCGTTGCGGCGGTCGATGGTGGCGCGGATGTCCTTGTTGATGCCGTAGGTCTGGCGGCCGGCCTTGCCCATGGCAAGCTCCATCGCCTCCAGCACCTCCTCCTTCTCGATCATCTTCTCGCGCGCCACGGCCTCGGCGACCTGGAGGAACTCCGGGCGGGGCGGGGAAATCTCGAGGGCCATGTCAGTTCTTCCCTTGGGCAGGCTGTTCGGTGAAGGCGATCAGCGCGTCGGTGAGGACGAGGCGCGCGCGGCGGATCTGCTCGCGCGGGAGCGCCACCTCGCCGCCCTCGTCCAGCCGCAGGCGCGCGTGGGTGAGGTCGGCGCCGAGCACGGTGCCGCGGAAGCGCTTGCGCCCGTCGAGCGGGATCATGAGCTCCACCGTCGCCAGGTGGCCGGCGAAGCGCTCGAAATCCTTGGTGCGGGTCAGCGGGCGGTCGATGCCGGGGCTGCTCACCTCCAGCATCCATTCCGCCTTGATGGGGTCCGCCACGTCGAGCACGGCGCCGACCGCGTGGCTGATCTCCTCGCAATCCTCCACCCGGAAGGGGGCGCCGTCGGCGCGGTCGGCCATGATCTGGACGACCGGCTTCTCCTTGCCGCTCACCTGCACGCGCACGAGCTCGTAGCCCATGTGCTCGATGGTGGGCGCGACCAGGTCGGCGATGCGGGCGTCGAGGCCTTCGAGGCGCGGGCGTTCAGGGGACAATGCCAAAAAGGCGGCCCCGGAAGGCCACCCCCTCAAGTGATCGGGTTGTGTGCGAGGCCTTGTTATGGCGCGTCAGGCAAGGGCGCGCAAGATGTCGTTGAATCCAGGGTGATTTGGATATACATGATGGATATGGGAAATGTCGTGAAGACCCGCCTGTTCCTGTCCAACCGCACCCAGGCCGTGCGGCTCCCCAAGGACGTCGCCTTCCCGCCCGGGGTGGAGGAGGTCGAGATCATCCGCGAGGGCAACCGCTTGGTCATCGTGCCGGCGGGGCGCCGCTGGGAGGATTTCTTCGCCGAGCCAGGCGTGGACTTTCCCGACCGTGAGCAGCCGGGGTGGCAGGAGCGCGAATCTTTCTGATGCTGCGCTACATGCTGGACACCTCCGTCTGCATCCGCCTCCTTCGTCGTGCCGCTCCCTCGCTGGAGGCGCGTTTCGCGGTCGCGGCGGACACCCTTGCCTTGTCCACGATCGCCCAGGTCGAACTCCTGCGCGGCATCCCGCGTTCCCGCGAACCCGATCGCAGCGCGGCCAAGGTGAAGCGCTTGCTGGACCGGCTGGAGGTCCTTTCCTTCGACGGTGCCGCGGCGGAGCATGCCGCCGACATCTCGGCGGTGCAGGCCGCGCGGGGCAGCATGATCGGGCCCTTCGACACCCTCATCGCCGGCCACGCCCGGTCCCGCGGCCTCGTCGTCGTCACCGGCAACCTGCGGGAGTTCTCCCGCGTCGAGGGCCTGCGCTGCGAGGATTGGGAGGCGGCCGCCTAGGTTTCCCCTTCCCCTTTGCCCCCATCCGCGTCATATACCCGCCGCCGGCCCGGCGATCCGGGGCGGCGCAACCGCGCCATGCGGCGGGTTGTCAGAGCCTCCAGCGATTCCTCCCCCAACGGGTCTGGCGGCGTTTCCGGCCACATGGCACCCGCCGCGGCGCGCAATCGCCCGGCCCCCCATGCGCCCCGAGACGCCGAGAGCCTCCCGCGCAAGGGACCCGGTGTCGCGTACGGACTGCCACCCTGCCGCGTCGCGCATGAAGGACGACGCATGTTCGACAACTACTTCCGCAAGGACATCCCCTGGGGCGGCCAGATCCTGACGCTGGAGACGGGCAAGGTCGCCCGCCAGGCCGACGGCGCCGTGATGGCCCGCCTGGGCGACACCATCGTGCTGTGCACCGTGGTCGGCGCCCGCGGCGTGAAGCCCGGCCAGGACTTCTTCCCGCTGACCGTGAACTACCAGGAGAAGGCCTTCGCGGCCGGCAAGATCCCCGGCGGCTTCTTCAAGCGCGAGGGCCGGCCGTCGGAGAACGAGACGCTCGTCTCGCGCCTCATCGACCGCCCGATCCGCCCGCTCTTCCCCGAGGGCTTCCGCAACGAGGTCCAGGTCATCGCCACCGTGCTGTCGCATGATGGCGAGAACAACCCGGACATGGTGGCGATGGTCGGCTGCTCGGCCGCGCTGACGCTGTCGGGCATCCCCTTCTTCGGCCCGATCGCCGGCGCGCGCGTGGGCTACGTGGACGGCGCCTACGTGCTGAACCCGACGCTGGCGCAGGTGAAGCTCTCGCAGCTCGACCTCGTCGTCGCCGGCACGGCCGAGGGCGTGCTGATGGTCGAGTCCGAGGCGCATGAGCTCTCCGAGGAGATCATGCTCGGCGCCGTGGAGTTCGGCCACAAGGAGTTCCAGCCGGTGATCGAGGGCATCATCGCCCTGGCCGAGGTCGCCGCCAAGGAGCCGTGGAACCTGGCCGAGGCCGACCCCGCGCTCGCCGCGCTCAAGGCCCGCATCGCCGAGATCGGCGCGGGCCCGATGGGCGAGGCGTACAAGGAGACGCAGAAGCTGGTCCGCCAGGGCAAGGTGGGCGAGGCCAAGAAGGCCGTGCTCGCCCAGCTGGAGGCCGAGGGACTGGACGTGTCCGCCGCCAAGGGCATGCTCAAGCAGCTCGAGGCCGACGTGGTGCGCGGCGCCATCCTCGACACCGGCATCCGCATCGACGGGCGCAACACCAGCACCGTGCGCCCGATCATGAGCGAGGTCGGCATCCTGCCCCGCGCCCACGGCTCGGCCCTGTTCACCCGCGGCGAGACGCAGGCGCTGTGCGTGGCGACGCTGGGCACCGGCCAGGACGAGCAGATCATCGACCAGCTGGTGGGCGAGTACCGCGAGCGGTTCATGCTGCACTACAACTTCCCCCCCTACTCGGTGAACGAGACGGGCCGCATGGGCAGCCCGGGCCGGCGCGAGATCGGCCACGGGAAGCTCGCGTGGCGCGCCATCCGGCCCGTGCTGCCGGAGAAGGACAAGTTCCCCTACACGCTGCGCGTCGTCTCCGAGATCACGGAGTCCAACGGCTCCTCCTCCATGGCCACCGTCTGCGGCACCTCGCTCTCCCTGATGGATGCGGGCTGCCCGCTGGTCCGTCCCGTGGCGGGCATCGCCATGGGGCTGATCAAGGAGGATCGCGGCTTCGCGGTGCTGTCCGACATCCTGGGCGACGAGGACCACCTCGGCGACATGGACTTCAAGGTGGCCGGGACCGAGCAGGGCATCACCGCCCTGCAGATGGACATCAAGATCACCTCCATCACCTTCGACATCATGCGGACCGCGCTTGGCCAGGCGAAGGACGGGCGCATCCACATCCTGGGCGAGATGTCCAAGGCCCTGTCGGGCGCGCGCGGCGAGATGGCGGCGACGGCCCCGAAGATCACCGTGATCACCGTGCCCAAGGACAAGATCCGCGAAGTGATCGGCACCGGCGGCAAGGTGATCCGTGAGATCGTCGAGCAGACCGGCACCAAGATCGACATCGAGGATGACGGCACCATCAAGATCGCGGCGACGTCGCAGGAGGCCACCCAGGCCGCCATCGACAAGATCCGCGGCATCGTGGCGGAGCCGGAGATCGGCGTGATCTACACCGGCAAGGTGGTGAAGACCGCCGAGTTCGGCGCCTTCGTCAACTTCCTGGGCGCCAAGGACGGCCTGGTCCACATCTCCGAGCTGTCCAACGAGCGGGTGAACAAGACCACCGACCTCGTCAAGGAAGGCGACGCGGTGAAGGTCAAGGTCATCGGCTTCGACGACCGCGGCAAGGTGAAGCTGTCCATGCGCGTGGTGGACCAGGCCACGGGCGCGGACATCACCGAGCAGGTGGGCGAGCGCCGCCCGCGCGAGCAGGGCGAGGGCGAGGACCGCCCGCGCCGCGAGTTCCGTGAAGACCGCTGCCCGCGCCGCCCGCGCCGGGACGACT
>JALHNW010000116.1 GCA_022843345.1 Rubritepida sp.
CCGCCGCCGCCCAGGCGCGGCCGGTCTCCATCATCGTGCCCTTCGCGCCCGGCGGCTCCACCGACACCGTCTCGCGCCTCATGGCCGAGCGGATGGCGGCGGTCCTGGGCCAGAACGTGGTGGTGGAGAACCGGCCCGGCGCCAACACGGCGATCGGCGCGGAGGCGGTGGCCCGCGCGCAGCCCGACGGCAACACCACCCTGATGGCCGCGGGCACCACGCTGACCATCAACCCGGTGATCCAGCGCAACCTTCCCTACAAGGTGGAGGATTTCGCGCCCATCATCCTCACCTCCACCTTCCCCTTCGCGGTGATCGCCCGCCACGACGGGCCGGCGGACATCGCGGCCCTGGCGGCGGCCGCCCGCGCCCGGCCCGGGCGCATCACCTACGGCACCAACGGGCCGACGACGCTGACCAACATCGCCATGCTCATGGTGCTGGAGCGGATGGGCGTGACGATGCAGGACGTCACCTACCGCGGCGACGCCCAGGCGATGGGCGACTTCCTGGCCGGCAACCTGGACCTGCTGGTGGTCGCCGGCTCCACCGCCGTGCCGATCTTCCGCAACAACCAGGGCCGCCTGCTGGGCTGGACGAGCGCGGAGCGCCTGCCCTCCACCCCCGGCGTGCCGGCCTTCGCCGAAAGCTACCCCGGGCTGGTGGCGCAATCCTGGTTCGGCATGCTCGCACCCGCGCGCACGCCCGCGCCGGCCATCGCCCGGCTGAACGCGGCCGCCAACGAGGCGCTGGCCGACGGCCGCATCCGCGAGCGCCTGACGAACGAGGGCCAGTTCCTCCAGGGCGGCACGCCGGAGCGCTTCGCCGCCTTCCTGGCGGAGGAGGCGGTGCGCTGGCGCCCCGTCCTGTCGCGCCTGGAGGTGCCGGGGAACTGATTCCCGCGCCCACGCCATGGGAGCCTTGCGTTTTGCGCCGTCCGGGCCGACATGCGCGCCCACCTGCCGTCCACTGGAGTGAAACGCAATGACCGTCACCCGGCGCGCCCTTCCGGCGCTCGCCCTGGCCCCCTTGGCCGCCCCCGCGCTTGCCCAGGCGCGCTTCCCCGACCGGCCGATCACCGTGGTCGTGCCCTTCGCCGCCGGCGGGCCGACGGACACGGTGGCCCGGCTGGTGGCCGAGGCGATGGGCCGCGACCTGGGCGGCACCGTGGTGGTGGAGAACGTGGGCGGCGCGGGCGGCACGCTGGGCGCGCAGCGCGTGGCCCAGGCGCGGCCCGACGGCTACACCCTGCTGGTGCACCACATCGGCATGGCGACGATCCCCACGCTGTACCGCCGCCTCGCCTACGACCCCGTCAACGGCTTCGAGCCGGTGGGCCTCATCACCGAGGTGCCGATGACGCTGGTGGGCAAGCGCACCATCGAGGCGAACACGATGGCCGAGCTGGTGGCGCTGGTGCGCCGCCAGGGCGACCGCATCAACCTCGCCAATGCCGGCGTGGGCGCGGCCAGCCACCTGTGCGGCATCCTGTTCCAGTCGGCGCTGAACCTGCCGCTGACCACCGTGCCCTACCGCGGCACGGGACCCGCGATGAACGACCTGGTGGGCGGCACGGTGGACCTGATGTGCGACCAGACCACCAACACGACGGAGCAGATCCGCGCTGGCACCATCAAGGCCTTCGCGGTGACGACGCCCACGCGCGTGGCCTCCCTGCCCGACATCCCCACGACGCGCGAGGCGGGGATGCCCAACTTCGAGGTGAGCGTGTGGCACGGCCTCTACGCCCCGCGGAACACGCCGGCGGAGATCGTGACCCGCCTTTCCGGCGCCTTGCAGGTGGCGCTGCGCAACGAGGCGCTGGTGCGCCGCTTCGCCGACCTGGGCACCGACCCGGTGGCGCAGGAGAAGGCGACGCCGGCCGCGCACCGCGCCTTCTGGCAGGCCGACGCGGCGCGCTGGCGGCCGATCATCCAGGCCGCGGGGCAGTTCGCGGACTGATGGGGGCATGCCGGGGCGCCGCGCGCGCCCCGGCCCCCAAGTTCCGGCCCCTCCCCCCTTGCGGCCGGCCGGGCGGCTGAATATGTCGCGCAGAGTTCCATACCCCATCCGCGAGGGGCGGGACGCGGTGCCTTCTCAGGGCCGCCTCCCACGCCGCCGCATCAAGGAGACGACGGATGAGCAAAGTCATCGGCATCGACCTCGGCACGACCAATTCCTGCGTCGCCATCATGGAAGGCGGCGAGGTGAAGGTGCTGGAGAACGCGGAGGGCGCGCGCACCACCCCCTCCATGGTCGCCTTCAGCAAGACCGGCGAGCGGCTGGTGGGCCAGAGCGCCAAGCGCCAGGCCGTCACCAACCCCACCAACACCCTGTATGCCGTGAAGCGCCTGATCGGCCGCAAGTTCGACGACGCGATGGTGCAGAAGGAGAAGGGCCTGGCCCCCTTCGCCATCGCCCGCGCGGACAACGGCGACGCCTGGGTCGAGGTGGACGGCAAGAAGTACGCCCCCCAGCAGATCAGCGCCAACATCCTCACCAAGATGAAGGACACGGCCGAGGCCTACCTGGGCGAGAAGGTGACGCAGGCCGTCATCACCGTGCCCGCCTACTTCAACGACGCCCAGCGGCAGGCCACCAAGGAGGCCGGCGCCATCGCGGGCCTCGAGGTGCTGCGCATCATCAACGAGCCGACGGCCGCCGCACTCGCCTACGGCATGGACAAGAAGGCCACCGGCACCATCGCGGTCTATGACCTCGGCGGCGGCACCTTCGACGTGTCCATCCTGGAGATCGGCGACGGCGTCTTCGAGGTTAAGAGCACGAACGGCGACACCTTCCTCGGCGGCGAGGATTTCGACCAGCGGATCATCGATTACCTGGCGGACGAGTTCAAGCGCGAGAACGGCATCGACCTGCGCGGCGACAAGCTGGCCCTGCAGCGCCTGAAGGAAGCCGGCGAGAAGGCGAAGATCGAGCTGTCGTCGAGCAAGCAGACCGAGATCAACCTGCCCTTCATCACCGCCGACGCCAGCGGGCCGAAGCACCTCGTCATGCAGCTCACCCGCGCCAAGCTCGAGGCGCTGGTGGACGACCTGGTGCAGCGCACGCTGGAGCCCTGCAAGCAGGCGCTGAAGGATGCCGGCCTGGCCGCGGGCGAGGTGGACGAGGTGATCCTGGTCGGCGGCATGACGCGCATGCCCAAGGTCGTCGAGGCGGTGAAGGCCTTCTTCGGCAAGGAGCCCGCGCGCAACGTCAACCCCGACGAGGTGGTCGCCATCGGCGCCGCCATCCAGGGCGGCGTGCTGAAGGGCGACGTCAAGGACGTGCTGCTGCTGGACGTGACGCCGCTCTCGCTCGGCATCGAGACGCTGGGCGGGGTGTTCACGCGCCTGATCGACCGCAACACGACCATCCCCACCAAGAAGTCGCAGACCTTCTCGACGGCGGACGACAACCAGACGGCCGTGACCATCAAGGTGTTCCAGGGCGAGCGCGAGATGGCGGCCGACAACAAGCTGCTGGGCAACTTCGACCTCACCGGCATCCCGGGCGCGCCCCGCGGCGTGCCGCAGATCGAGGTGACCTTCGACATCGACGCCAACGGAATCGTGTCCGTGAGCGCGAAGGACAAGGCCACGGGCAAGGAGCAGCAGATCCGCATCCAGGCCAAGTCCGGCCTGAGCGACGCCGACATCGAGAAGATGGTGCGCGACGCCGAGGCGAACGCCGAGGCCGACAAGAAGCGCCGCGCGGCGGTGGAGGCCAAGAACGGCCTCGACGCCCTGGTGCACGCCACCGAGAAGACCATCCGCGACAACGCGGACAAGGTCCCCGCCCCGGAGAAGGAGGCCGCCGAGGCCGCCATCGCCGAGGCCCGCACGGCGATGGAGGGCGGCGACGCCGAGGCCATCGACGCGGCGGCGGAGAAGCTGTCCCAGGCCTCCATGAAGCTGGGCGAGGCCATGTACAAGGCCGAGCAGGCTTCGCAGCAGGCGAACCCGCAGCCCGACGCCACCCCGGGTGGCGAGAAGGTGGTGGACGCCGACTTCGAGGAAGTGGACCCGAAGAAGCAGAAGAAGTCGTAAGGGCGCTCACGGCGATGCACGGCAGGCGCCCGGGTCAGCGATGGCCCGGGCGTCGCTTCTTTGGACGGGACTGGATTGATGGCCAAGCGTGATTTCTACGAGGTCCTCGGCGTCGCCCGCGACGCCTCCGAGGACGACCTGAAGAAGGCCTACCGCAAGCTCGCCATGAAGTGGCACCCGGACCGCAACGCCGGGAACGACGAGGCCGAGGGCCGCTTCAAGGAAGTGAACGAGGCCTACGACACGCTGAAGGACGCGGAGAAGCGCGCCGCCTACGACCGCTACGGCCACGCCGCCTTCGAGGGCGGCAACGGCGGCGGCGGCGCCGGCCCCTTCGGCGGCGGCGGTTTCGAGGACATCTTCGAGGAGATGTTCGGCCGCTTCGGCGGGCGCCAGGGCGGTGGCCAGCGCGCCAGCGCCGGCCGCGGCGCCGACCTGCGCCAGGAAGTGCAGATCACGCTGGAGGAAGCCTTCGCCGGCGTGAAGAAGACGATCCGCGTGCCCAGCAGCGTGTCCTGCGAGGCGTGCTCCGGCTCGGGCGCCGATGGCGGCTCGGCCAATGTCCAGCAATGCGGCACCTGCCGCGGGGCCGGCAAGGTGCGCGCCCAGCAGGGCTTCTTCCTGATCGAGCGCACCTGCCCCACCTGCTCGGGAACCGGGCGCACCATCAAGAACCCCTGCAAGGTCTGCCAGGGCGCCGGCCGCGTGCAGCGCGACCGCACCCTCTCCGTCGCCATCCCGGCGGGCGTGGAGGACGGCACGCGCATCCGCCTCACCGGCGAGGGCGAGGCCGGGCTGCGCGGCGCGCCGGCGGGCGACCTCTACGTGGACGTGGGCGTCGCGCCCCACCCGATCTTCACGCGCGAGGGGCCGAACGTCATGGTGCGCGTGCCGATCCGCATGGCGCAGGCCGCACTCGGCGCCACGGTGGAGGTGCCCTCCATCGAGGGCGGGCGGTCGGCCGTGAAGATCCCCGCCGGCACCCAGACGGGCGACAACTTCCGCCTGCGCGGCAAGGGCTTCTCCGTGCTGCGCTCGGCCGCGCGGGGCGACATGTACGTGCAGGTGGCGGTCGAGACGCCGCAATCGCTGACCCCGAAGCAACGCGAATTGCTGGAGGCCTTCGAGGCGGAAAGCGCGCGCGGCGACAATTCCTCGCCCGAGAGCGAGGGCTTCTTCGCCAAGGTGCGGGACTTCTGGAAGGGCTGATCAGGCCGGGGACGGGCCCCAGTAGCGGTCCGCCCCCGACCACGGGTCGGCCGCCTCCGCGTCGTAGGAGGGCGCGGCCTCCAGCCGGTCCAGCGTCAGGTTCGGCAGCACGAAGCCGCCCAGCCGCCGGCTGTAGGTGAGCACCTGCCACGGCACGGCGACGTGGCGCGCGCCCATGCCCAGGAAGCCGCCGAACTCCAGCACGGCATAGGCCACCTGCCCCGTGGCCTTGGTGATCATCACGTCCTCGACCGTGCCGATCTGCACGTCGTCGGGGCCGTAGACGGCGGTGCCGGCCACCTTGCCGGCGGCGATCAGCCGGCCGGCGGTGCCTTCGGTCAGGTCGTCGCTGGTGGGTGCCACGGGCGTGCTCATGCCCCGCGCAACGGCCCGCCCTGGCGCCGGTTGCGCGCCCTGTGGCACATCGGTGCGATCGGACCACGGAGGGGGCGGCATGAGGATCGGCATCGCGGGCATCGGCGGGCGCATGGGCGTGCTGCTGGCGGAGGAGGTGGCCAAGGCCGGCGCGACGCTGGCCGGCGGCACGAAGCGCGGCGACGACCCGCGGGCGCTGTTCGCCGCGTGCGAGGCGGTGATCGACTTCACCCACGCCTCCACCGCCGCCGGCCACGCCGCGCTCGCGGCCGAGGCTGGCGTGCCGCTGGTGCTCGGCTCCTCGGGCCTGGACGCGGCGCAGGAGGCGGCGGTGGCCGAGGCCGCGCGGCGCGTGCCCGTCGTCTACGCCGCCAACTTCGCCCCGGGCGTGAACCTGGTGCTGGCCATCGCCGAGCGCCTGGGCGCCGCCCTGCCCGGCGACCTCTACGACGCCGAGATCGTGGAGATGCACCACCGCCAGAAGGTGGACGCGCCCTCGGGCACCGCCGTCGCGCTCGGCCGCGCGGTGGCGAAGGGCCGCGGCACGACGCTGGAGGAAGCGGGCCGCGAATCCGGCCGCGACGGG
>JALHNW010000117.1 GCA_022843345.1 Rubritepida sp.
GGCACGCCCCGCACCCCCCCGCCCCGCAGCGCGCCCGGGATCGCCCCCCCCATGTCGGCCGCCGCCACCAGCCCCGCCCAGTCCACCCCCGTCTCCACGCCCATGCGGCGAAGCATCCAGACCAGATCCTCCATCGCCGTGTTCCCGGTGGCGCCCGGCGCATAGGGGCAGCCGCCGATGCCGCCCGATCCCGCGTCGAACACCCGGCAGCCGGCCTCGAAGGCGGCCAGGTTGTTCGCCAGCCCCAGCCCGTAGGTGTCGTGGCCGTGGAAGGCGAAGCGCCCGCCCCAGCTCGCCAGCGCATGGCCGAACACGCGCCTCACCTGGTCCGGCGCCGCATTGCCGGTGGTGTCGCAGATGCTGATCTCCATGGACGGGTCAAGCGCGCTCACCCGCTCCACCATGTCCAGCGCGTCGTGCTCGGGCACCGCACCCTCGAAGGGGCAGTGGAAGGCGCAGGACAGGTTCCAGCGCACCTTCGTTCCCGCCGGCACCTCGCGCAGCAGGGCGGCCAGCTCGGCGAAGCTGTCCATTCGGCCGCGGTTGAGGTTTGCCCGGTTGTGGCTCTCCGTCACCGACATGAAGAAGCCGATGCGGTGCGCGCCCGCCTGCACTGCCGCCTCGAAGCCGCGGCGGTTGGGCACCAGCACCGTGCATTCCAGCCCCGGGAGCTCCAGCGCCGCGCGCAGCACCTCCGCCGTGTCCGCCATCTGCGGGATGGCGCGGGGCGAGACGAAGCTGCCCACCTCCATCCGCCGCAGCCCGGCCGCGTGCAGCGCGCGCACCAGCGCGATCTTCGCCTCCGTCGGTACGAAGCCCGCGATGGGCTGCAACCCGTCGCGCGGGGAGACTTCGGAGAGTTCGATCATGCGCGGGGTTCCCCCAGGATGTCGTGGAACACGTGGTCGTTGTCGGCGCCCGCCGCGCGTCCGGTCCAGCGGATCATCTCGGCAGGTCCCGCGCCGTCCATGCGGAAGGGGGGCGCGGGGTGCAGCACCTCGCCCAGCAGGGGGTCCTGCACGCGGCTGACGATGCCGCGCGCCAGGAAATGCGGGTCGGCTGCCGCATCCGCCACGTCGTAGAGGCGCGAGCACGGGACATCCACGCCCTCCAGCACCTCCTGCGCCTCGGCGGCCGTGCGCGTGCGCGTCCAGGCGGCGATGGCGGCGTCCAGCTCGGCCGCGTGCTCGCAGCGGCCGCCATTGGTCGCCATGCGCGGGTCGTCGCGCAGGTCGGCGCGGCCGATGGCGCCCATGAGGCGCGCATAGATCAGGTCGCTGTTGCCGGCGATGCACAGCCACTTGCCGTCCGAGCAGGGATAGGTGTTGGTGGGCGCGGCGGTGGCGATGGCCGCGCCCTGCGGCTGGCGCACCCAGCCGAACAGCCCGTGCTCGGTCAGCATGCCTTCCATCAGCGAGAACACCGACGACACCAGGTCCAGGTCCAGCACCCGGCCCTTGCCGCCATTGGCCTGCCGCCCCCAGCAGGCCGAGACGAGGGCGAGCGCCGCGTACATCCCCGCCAAGTCGTCGCTGATGGACACGCCGCAGCGCGGCGGCGGGTGTTCCGCCTGGCCCGGATTGGCGGTGAGGTGGCGCAGGCCGCCCATCGCCTCGCCGATCGCCCCGAAGGCCGGCTTGTCGCGATACGGCCCATCCTGCCCGTAGCCGCTGATGCGCGCGACCGTCAGTCCCGGATTCGCGGCCTGGAGCACCGCCGGCCCCAGCCCGATCCGCTCCAGGTAGCCGGGGCGGAAATTCTCCACCACCGCGTCGGCGCGGGCGCAGAGCGCCTTCACGCGGCGCTGCCCTTCCTCGGCCTTCAGGTCGAGCGTGACGGACAGCTTGTTGCGGCCATGCACGCTGAACCAGACGGAGTGCCCGTCCTTCTGCGCGCCCCAGCCGCGGAAGGGGTCGCCGCCGGGCGGTTCCACCTTGATCACCTCGGCGCCCAGGTCGGCAAGCAGCCGGGTGCAGAAGGGGGCGGCGATGTAGTGCCCCAGCTCGACGACCTTCAACCCGTGCAGCGGCAGCATGCGGCATCCCCCGTCCCAAGGGGCCATTATCCTCCCTGCCGGGCACGCGCATAGCCCGCGCCGTTTTTCACGCACGGCGCGGCAACCGAATCTTCAGCAGGCGCATTCAGGGTGTGCACGGGAGCGGTCCCCCCCGACCCTCCCTTGTCTCTCCCGGATGTGCTCCCGCGGGCACTCTATCCCCGCGGGTGACACCTAACTTGCTTGGGGGGTGGGCGCCCCCCGTGCCCACCCCCCATTTTTTCGTCCATAGCGTGGCGCGATGGCGCTCCTCCCTCCCGGCACATTGCTCATCTGCGGCCTGCGCGCCGAAGGACGGCTGCTGCCCGCCGTGGGCGCGCTGCACGCTGGCGGCGATGGCGCCCGCCTGCGCGCCCTACTGGAGTCGCGTGAACGGCCGGCGGCAATTCTGTCCTTCGGCCTGGCTGGCGGGCTGGACCCCGCCCTGCCGCCCGGCACGCTGCTCGTCGCCACCGCCATTCCCGGCCACGGCCCCGTGGACGGCGCGTGGTCGGCCGCCATTTCCCGCGCGACGGGCGCGATCCCCGCCCCACTCGCGCATTCCGATCATGCGGTGGCGGGTGTGCAGGCGAAGGCCGCCCTGCGCGCCGCCACCGGCGCTTCGGCGGTGGACATGGAATCGGGCATCGCCGCCGACGCCGCGCAACGCTGGGGCGTTCCCTTCGCCGCCCTTCGCGCGGTGGCCGACCCGGCGGGGGCCGCCATCCCCCCGGCGGCGGCCGATGGCCTGAACCCGGACGGCACGACCGCGCCGCTGCGCGTGCTGCGCGGCATCCTGCGCGCACCCAGCGACCTGCCGGCACTCATCCGGCTGGCGCTGCACGGCCGGACGGCGATGCGGCGGCTGCATCTTGCGGCGCGGGCGCTGCGCGCGTAATCCCTGCGGCCAAACGCCAGGGTCACACGCAATGAACCGTCGCCAGCTCCTCGCTGCCCTGCCCGCCACGGCGCTGCCCCTCGGCGCCCTCGCGCAGGATTTCCCCTCCGGCCCGGTCCGCGGCATCGTTCCCTTCGCCGCCGGCAGCGCCACGGACACGGTCGCCCGCCTGTTCGGCGAGAAGATGCGCGAGACGCTGGGCCAGCCCGTCGTGGTCGAGAACCGCGCCGGCGCCAACGGACTGATCGGCGCCGAGGCCGTGGCCCGCGCCCCCGCCGACGGCCAGACGCTGCTCTTCGGCACCAACTCCACCAACGCCGCGGCGAACGCCCTGTTCCGCCGCGTGCCTTTCGACATGGAGCGCGACTTCGCGCCCGTCTCGCTGCTGTGCTCCGTGCCGCTGCTGGTCGCCGTCTCGGCCAGCTCCCCGCACCGCACGCTGGCCGACCTGCTGGCCGCCGCCCGCGCGCGGCCCGAGGGCCTCACCTTCGCCTCCGCCTCCGCCTCGCAGCGCGTCTCGACGGAGATGCTGGCCTCCATGGCGGGCGTGAAGCTGCTGCACGTGCCCTACCGCGCCTCGCCCGCCGCCGTGCAGGACCTGATCGCCGGCCGCGTGGACCTCTTCGTGGCCGACCAGGCGGTGATCCTGCCCGGCGTGCAGGGCGGCCAGCTCCGCGCGCTGGGGGTGACGACGCGCGACCGCTCCGCCCAGCTGCCCGACGTCCCCAGCGTTGCCGAGCAGGGGCTGCCGAACTACGAGATCTTCGCCTGGTTCGTGCTCTGCGCCCCCGCCAACACGCCGGCACGGGCCATGGAGCGGCTGAACGCCGCCGTACGCCACGCGGGCGCCGACGCCACGCTGCGCGAGCGCCTGGGCACCGGCATGGGCATGACGGTGCGCACCGGCAGCCCCGAGCAGGCCCGAGCCTTCATGCAGGCCGAGACGGTGAAATGGACGAACGCCATCCGCGCCGCCGGGATCGAGCCGGAGTGACCTTGCGGGAAGGCGCCCCCATCCCCCAGATTGAGGGCGCCATGATCGATCCCTTCGGCCGAAGCGTCACCTACCTCCGCGTGTCCGTCACGGACCGCTGCGACCTGCGCTGCGTCTACTGCATGGCGGAGGACATGACCTTCCTGCCCAAGAGCGAGGTGCTCTCGCTGGAGGAGCTGGACAGGCTCTGCGGCGCCTTCATCGCGCTGGGCGTGCGCAAGCTGCGGCTGACGGGCGGCGAGCCGCTGGTGCGGCGCAACGTCATGTCCCTGGTGGAGTCGCTGGGGAGGCGCATCGGCCACGGGCTGGACGAGCTGACGCTGACCACGAACGGCACGCAGCTGGCGAAGCACGCCGAGGGCCTGGCCAAGGCCGGGGTGCGCCGCATCAACGTGTCGCTCGACACGCTGGACGCCGCGCGCTTCACCGCCGCCACCCGCTGGGGCGACATCGCCAAGGTGCTGGAGGGCATCTACGCCGCCAAGGCCGCCGGGCTGCACGTCAAGATCAACGCCGTCGCGCTGAAGGGCGTGAACGAGGACGAGTTCGACCGCATGCTGGAATGGGCCGGCGGGCACGGCTTCGACCTCTGCCTGATCGAGACGATGCCGCTGGGCGAGATCCAGGGCGACCGCAGCGACCAGTTCCTGTCCCTCGGGGACGTGAAGCGCGGCCTTGACCGCCGCTGGACGCTGACGCCCAGCAGCCATTCCACCGGCGGCCCCGCCCGCTACTTCGACGTGGCGGAGACGGGCGCGCGCCTCGGCCTCATCACGCCGCTGACCCACAATTTCTGCGAATCCTGCAACCGCGTGCGGCTGACCTGCACCGGCACCCTCTACATGTGCCTGGGCCAGGAGGACGCGGCCGACCTGCGCGCCCCCCTGCGCGACCCGGCGGTGGGCGATGACGGCCTGCATGCGGCCATCCACGCCGCCATCGCGCGCAAGCCCAAGGGCCACGACTTCGTGATCGAGCGCGCGCGCGACCCCGCGGTGCGGCGCCACATGAGCGTCACGGGCGGCTGATGCTGGCCGACCTCGCCGCCCGCCTCACCCCGGCCGGCCTGCCGGAATGGGCGGGGCTGCTGGTGCTGGGCGTGCTGCTGCTGCTGGCGCTGTGCATCGCGCTGATGCCCTTCAGCGTCTTCGGCGTGAAGGCCCGGCTGGACGCCATCGAATCCCAGCTCGACGAGTTGCGGGCCGAGATCCGCGGCCTGTCCGTGCGCCTGGCCGAAGGCCGCGCCCCGCGCGACTGGGGCGGCAGCGACATCGACCTCGGCGAGGCGGGGGCGGAGGAGCGAAGCCTCGCCCGCACCCAGCCCTCCCCGCCGCCGCGCGGCCGCAGCGAGCCGCGGATCACCTGGCCGCGCGGCTAGCCGCGGGCGTCAGTGGGCGCGCAGCCCGCCATCGGTGGCGGTGATGTTGGAGGTGGAGCAGATGTCTATGCGCCGCAGCTCCACCGCGCGGCCATTGTCGAAGACGACGCGGAAATCGTAGAGGCCGGGGTGCGCCGTCGTGAAGCGGCGGCTCTGCCCGGCCGGCAGCACGCCGGTGCCGAGCTCGTCGCGCGTCCAGTTCGGGTTGGCGGTGCGGTCGAAATACAGCTCCATGACAGTGCGGCCGGAGCGGTTGTGGAAGTCGAACCGGGTGTCGCACTGCGCCTGGGCGGTGGCCAGGGGCGCGGCGGCGAGCAGCGGCAGGGTGAGCAGCAGGCGGCGGAACATCGTCGGGCCCTCGGCGCGGAATGCGCGGGGAATGATCTGCTACCGGAATCACTGCCGCAAGATGAACGGAGCCCCTTTTATTCTCCTGTGGGTGGAAAACCATGCACTTCGGCAATAAAGGCCATCTCAATGACTGATGGGGACTGAATAGCAGGGGTCACTGATAGGGCGCGAAGGCCGCATCGGCCGCCACCCCGGCCGCCAGCGCCAGCGCCAACAGCAGCCGGGCCTTGTTGGCCGGCAGGATTCCGGCCGGCACCAGGCCGCGGGCGATGAGGTCCATCTCCGCCCCCGCATAGCCGTAGGTGCCGGTGAAGACCGGGCCGGCCCAGCACCGGCTGGCGAGCACCACCGGCATCCGCCGCGCCAGTGCCCCGATGGCGGCGACAGCCCCTTCCGGGACATGCCCGGCCCCCATCCCCTCGATCACCGCGCCGCGGTAGCCGAGGCCAGGAAGCGCGGGCAGCAGGCGGCCTTCCTCGCCCAGGCCCCAGCCCAGCAGCGCCACCGGCGGCAGGGGCCCGTCGGGGGCGGGCAGCACCGG
>JALHNW010000118.1 GCA_022843345.1 Rubritepida sp.
TGCCCCCTGGCGGCGCGGCGCGCGGTGGCACACCATGCCATCGTTGCAACCCACAGACGCAGGAACGCTTCCCATGATCCGCTTCGCCATCGCCGCCGCCGCCCTGGCCATCGCGGCGCCCGCTTCCGCCCAGCAGGCCAGCTACTGCGGCGGCGCCGTGGTCTCCAACGCCTTCTACGCCAACGTCTCCGGCAACGGCCGCACCTCCAGTGTGGAGTACCACGGCGCGATCCAGAACATGGACCCGCAGCGCCGCAAGGTGACGGCCACGCTGGTGCAGGTGCAGCAGTTCGGCCCCCACCGCGTGGTGCGGATGATCGGCAGCTTCGAGCTGAATTCCTACGAGCAGAAGGACATCACGCTGGTGACGCTGGGCGTGAACAACCCCTCGGGCAGCGGCGCGCCGAACGCGATGGAGGTGGGCCGGCAGATCCAGATGAGCTGCCGCTACGGCTGAAGCGCTACACCAGCCGCCGCAGCTCGTGCTTCTGGATCTTGCCCGTGCTGGTCTTGGGCAGCTCCGTGAAGACCACGCGCCGCGGCACCTTGAAGCCGGGCAGCAGGCCGCGGCAATGCGCCACCAGCGCCGCCTCGTCCACCGCCTCGCCCGGCTTCAGCTCGACGAAGGCGCAGGGCACCTCGCCCCACTTCTCGTCAGGCTGCGCCACCACCGCGGCCACCGCCACCGCGGGGTGGCGGTACAGCGCCGCCTCCACCTCGAAGGAGGAGATGTTCTCGCCGCCCGAGATGATGATGTCCTTCGAGCGGTCGCGCAGCAGGATGTACCCGTCGGGGTACTTCACGGCCAGGTCGCCGGTGTGGAACCAGCCGCCGGCGAAGGCCTTGGCAGTGGCCTCGGGGTCCTTCAGGTAGCCCTTCATCACCACGTTGCCGCGCATCATCACCTCGCCCATCGTCGCGCCGTCGGCCGGCACGGGGACCATGGTCGCGGGGTCCAGCACGTCGAGGTTCTCCAGCGGCAGGTAGCGCACGCCCTGGCGCGCCATCAGCTGCGCCTGCTGGGCGGCGGGAAGCTCGTTCCAGGCGGCGTGCCACTCGTTGGTGACGGATGGGCCGTAGCATTCCGTCAGGCCGTAGACGTGCAGGATGCCGAAGCCCGCCGCGCGCATCGCCGCCAGCACCGATTCCGGCGGCGGCGCGCCGGCGACGACGAAGGTCAGCGGGCCGGGCAGCGGGCGTTGCGCCGCGGCCTCCGTGCCCAGCAGCGTGGACATGATGATGGGCGCCCCGCACATGTGGGTCACGCCCTCCTCGGCGATCAGCGACCACATCACCGGCCCGCGCACCGCGCGCAGGCAGACATGGGTGCCGGCCATGGCCGTGACGGTCCAGGGGAAGCACCAGCCGTTGCAATGGAACATCGGCAGCGTCCACAGGTAGCGCGCATGGCGCGGCAGCCCGGCGCTGACCACGTTGCCCATGGCCAGCAGCTGCGCGCCGCGGTGGTGGTACACGACGCCCTTGGGCTTGCCCGTGGTGCCGGAGGTGTAGTTGAGCGCGATGGCGTCCCACTCATCCGCCGGCAGCGGCCAGGCGAAGGCGGGGTCGCCCGTCGCCAGGAAATCCTCGTATCCCGTGCCGCCCAGCGTGTCGTCCGATGGCGCCTCGCTGTCGTTCACCTCGATGATGACGGGCTTCGCGTCGCATTGCGCCAGCGCGGCGCGCACCACCGGCGCCCATTCGCGGTCCAGGATCAGCGCCTTCGCCTCGCCGTGGCCGAGGATGTAGGCGATGGTCGCGGCATCCAGGCGCGTGTTGATGGTGTTCAGCACGCAGCCGGCCATGGGCACGCCGAAATGGCACTCCACCATCTCGGGGATGTTGGGCAGGATCACCGCCACCGTGTCGCCGCGCCCCAGCCCCAGCAGGGTCAGCGCGTGGGCCAGGCGCACGCAGCGGTCGCGCAGCGCGCGGTAGGTGCGGCGGGTGGCGCCGTAGGCGATGGCCGGCTGCCCGGGGAAGACCTGCGCCGTGCGCTCCAGGAACAGCAGCGGCGTCAGCGGCTGGTGGTTGGCGGAAACGCGCGGCAGGTCGTCGTTCATCGGTCCGTCCATTCCGGGGCGCGCTTGCCGAGGAAGGCGCCGATGCCCTCCGCGGCGTCGGCGGCCATCATGTTCTCCACCATGGCGGCGGAGGCGAGGTCGTAGGCCTCCGCCAGGGCGCAGGGCAGCTGCGTCAGCACGGCGCGCTTGCCCAGGCGGATGGCGCGGGCGCTGCGCGCGGCGATGCCCGCGGCCATGTGCAGCGCCGCCGCGCGTGGGTCGTCCTCCACGCGGTTCACCAGGCCCATCGCGGCGGCCTCGGCGGCGGGCACCATGCGGCCGGTGAACAGCATCTCCATCGCCGCCTTGCGAGGCACCGCGCGGGTGAGCGCCACCGCGGGCGTGGAGCAGAACAGCCCGATCTCCACGCCCGGCGTGCAGAACCGCGCGCCGGGTGCGGCGAGCGCGATGTCGCAGGAAGCGACGAGCTGGCAGCCGGCCGCGGTGGCGATGCCCTCCACGGCCGCGATCACCGGCACCGGGTGCTCCACCACCGCGCGCATCAGCGCCGAGCACGCCTGCATGGTCTGGGCGAAGAAGGCATGCCCGCCATCGGCGTGCGCCCGCGCCGCCGTCAGCTCGCGCAGGTCGTGGCCGGCGCAGAAGGCCGGCCCCTCGGCGGCCAGCACCACGCAGCGCGCGTCCCGCGCCGCGTCCAGCGCCCCGATCAGCGCGCGCATCATCTCCAGCGACAGGGCGTTGCGCGCCGCCGGGCGGTCCAGCACCAGCAGCGCCACGCCGTCGGCGCCGCGCCCTGCCTGGATCATCGGGCGAGCACCTCGCCGATCTCGGTGAGGATCATCGGGTCGTCGATCGTGGGCGGCACCGCGAAGTCCTCGCGGTCGGCGATCTTGCGGATGGTGGCGCGCAGGATCTTGCCCGAGCGGGTCTTTGGCAGGCGCTGCACCACCCGCGCGTCCTTGAAGGCGGCGACGGGGCCGATGCGCTCGCGCACCAGCGCCACCAGCTCCTTCGCCACCTGCGCCTCGTCGCGATTGACGCCGGCCTTCAGCACCACCAGGCCCAGCGGCGCCTGGCCCTTCAGGCTGTCCGCCATGCCGACCACGGCGCATTCCGCCACGTCGGGGTGGCTCGCCAGCACCTCCTCCATCGCGCCCGTGGACAGGCGGTGGCCGGCGACGTTGATGATGTCGTCCGTGCGGCCCATCACCCAGACGAAGCCCTGCTCGTCCACCATGCCCGCATCCGAGGTGTCGTAGTAGCCGGCGAAGGTGGAGAGGTAGGCCTGGCGGTAGCGGTCCTCGGCGTTCCACAAGGTGGGCGCGCAGCCGGGCGGCAGCGGCAGGCGGATGGCCAGCGCGCCCTGCTGGCCGCGCGGCACCTCGTGCCCCGTCTCGTCCAGCGCCGCGACGTCGTAGCCGGGCGAGCCGCGGCCGCCCGAGCCGGGCCGGGGCTCGAACAGGCCCCATTCGCGGAAGCCCGCGGTGATCGGCCAGCCCGTCTCGGTCTGCCACCAGTGGTCCACCACCGGCACGCGCAGCTTCTCCGCGGCCCAGAGCGCGGTGGGCGGGTCGCAGCGCTCGCCGGCCAGGAACAGCGCGTCGAGGCGCGACAGGTCGTGGCCGGCCATCATCGCCGCCTCCGGGTCCTCCTTGCGGATGGCGCGCAGGGCGGTGGGGGCGGTGAACAGCACGCGCACCCCATGCTCGGCGCAGACGCGCCAGAAGGTGCCGGCGTCGGGCGTGCCGACCGGCTTGCCCTCGAACATCACGGTCGTGATGCCCGCCAGCAGCGGCGCGTAGACGATGTAGGAATGGCCCACGACCCAGCCGACGTCGGAGGCGGTCCACATCACGTCGCCGGGCTTGAGGCCGTAGATCAGGCTGATGGAGCGGTGCAGCGCCACCGCGTGCCCGCCATTGTCGCGCACGATGCCCTTGGGCTTCCCCGTCGTGCCGGAGGTGTAGAGGATGTAGAGCGGGTCGGTCGCCGCCACGTCCACGCAGGGGTGCTCGGCGGCGGCCTCCTCCTCGGCCAGCAGGTCGAAGTCGCGGCCCGGCTCCAGGCCCGCCAGCGCCTGCTCGCGCTGGAGCACCAGGCAGAAATCGGGCTTGTGGGCCGACATGCCGATGGCCGCGTCCAGCAGCGGCTTGTAGGGGACCACGCGGCCCGGCTCCAGCCCGCAGCTCGCCGCGATCACCGCCTTGGGCGTCGCGTCCGTGATGCGCGCGGCGAGTTCCGCCGCCGCGAAGCCGCCGAACACCACCGAATGGATGGCGCCCAGCCGCGCGCAGGCCAGCATGGCCATCGCCGCCTCGGGCACCATGGGCATGTAGATGATGACGCGGTCGCCCTTGCCCACGCCGCGCGCCGCCAGCGCGCCGGCCAGCTTCGCCACGCGCCGCAGCAGCTCGGCGTAGGTGAAGCGCTGCACGCGCCCGGTCATCGGGCTGTCCCAGATCAGCGCGGTGCGCGCGCCGTTGCCGGCCAGCACGTGGCGGTCAAGCGCGTTGAAGCAGGTGTTCAGCGTGCCGTCGGGGAACCAGCGGCCATAAGGGCCCTGGCCGGCGTCGAAGGCCGTTTCGGGGAAGCGGGACCAGTCCAGGCCGCGGGCGGCGTCCATCCACCAGCCCTGCGGGTCGCGGCGCCATTGGGCGATGCGGTCCTCGTAATGCGACATGCCTGCTCCCTCCTGCCCGACATTGCTTTTCTTGCGGCGCAGCATAGGACCGCGCCGATGCCCTTGCCAGCCCCCGCACATGCGCCGCAGCATGGCGTCATGTCCACGCGCTTTGCCGCGCTTCCCGGCAACCTGCGCGGGGCCATCCTCATGTCCCTCTCCGCGCTGGTCTTCGCGGCGGAGGCGCTGTTCATCCGCTGGATGGGCGACCGCGGCATCCCCACCGCCACCCAGGTGCTGTTCCGCGCCGCGGGCCAGCTCGTGTGGATGGCGCCGCTGTTCCTGGCGGGCGGGCTCGCCGTGTTCCGCACGGGGCGGGTGGGGATGCACCTGCTGCGCGGCCTGTCCTCCGCCCTCACCTGGGGGCTTTACTTCCTGTCCTTCACCCAGCTCTCGCTGGCCGCCGCAACCGTGCTGTCCTTCACCAACGTGATGTTCACCACCCTCCTAGCCCGGCCGGTGCTGGGCGAGCGGGTGGATGCGGCGCGCTGGGCCGGCACGCTGCTGGGGCTGGCCGGCGTCGCCGTCATGCTGCGGCCGGGCACGGACCTGCCGCTGTTCGGGGTGCTGGTGGCGCTGGGCGCGGCCTTCACCTGGTGCGGCATCACGCTCACCTCGCGCCTGCTGTCGCGGACCGAGCGCACGGACACCATCGTGGCCTGGGTCGGCCTCGTCACCACCTCGGCCGCGCTGCCCTTCGCCATCGCCACCTGGCAGCCGCTGGGCGGCGTGGACCTGCTGATCCTGGCGGTGTTCGCGCTGTTCACGCCCGGCATCATCTGGCTGCTGACGGAGGCGCTGCGGGCGGGCGAGGCCAGCGCGGTGGCGCCCTTTCAGTACCTGCGCCTCGTCGTCATCGCCGCCTTCGGCTGGGCGGTGTGGGGCGAGGCGCCGGATGGCTGGACCTGGCTGGGCGCCGCGGTGATCCTCTCGGGCGCGGTGGTCATCACGGTGGCGGAGGCGCGCCGGCGGTGACGCTGGCCTTCCAGCTCCTGCCGCTGGCGCTGCTGCTGGCGCTGCTGGGCTCGGGCCGCGCCGGGCCGGTGGCGGCGGCGGGGCTGGCGCTGCTGGCGGCACTTCCCGGCATCGCGCTGACGCTGGAGGGAGCGTTGCTGTCCTTCCTGCTCGCGGAGACGCCGCGCGCCGCCTGGCTGGCCGCGCAGCCCATGGCGGTGGTGGCGGGCGGGCTGCTGTTCCAGGCCGCCGTGGCCGCGCCGCAGGACAGCGTCCCGCGCGAGGCCAGCGCCGCCCGCGCCTTCGCCTGCGTGCCGCTGGGCATGTTCCTGGAAAGCGTCACCGGCTTCGCGGTGGGCGCGGTCTTCGCGCTGCTGGCGCTGCGGCGCATGGGCATCCGCGGCCCCGTGGCGGTGGCGCTGTCGCTGCTGGCGCTCACCCTGGTGCCCTG
>JALHNW010000119.1 GCA_022843345.1 Rubritepida sp.
ATGCGCCCGTGGTTCATCACCACCACGCGGTCGGCCAGCGTCATCGCCTCCACCTGGTCGTGGGTGACGTAGACGGTGGTGGTGCGCACCGTCTGGTGGACCTTCTTGATCTCGGTGCGCATCTGCACGCGCAGCTTGGCGTCGAGGTTGCTCAGCGGCTCGTCGAACAGGAAGACCTTGGGGTTGCGCACGATGGCGCGGCCCATGGCGACGCGCTGGCGCTGCCCGCCGGACAGCGCCTTTGGCTTGCGGTCCAGCAGCGCCTCGATGTCAAGGATGCGGGCCGCCTCCATCACGCGGCGCCTGATCTCGTCGCGCGCGAACTTCCGCAGGGTGAGGCCGAAGCCCATGTTGTCGTACACGGTCATGTGCGGGTAGAGCGCGTAGTTCTGGAACACCATGGCGATGTCGCGGTCGCGCGGCGGCACGTCGTTCACCACCGCGCCGCCGATGGACACCTCCCCGCCCGAGATGTCCTCCAGCCCCGCGATCATCCGCAGCGTGGTGGACTTGCCGCAGCCCGAGGGGCCGACGAGGACGACGAACTCATGGTCGGCGATGTCGAGGTCTATGCCCTTCACCGCCTGCACGCCGCCCTCGTATTCCTTCACCAGATTCCGGAGGGACACCTGCGCCATGATCAGCCTTTCGTCGCACCGGCGGTGAGGCCCGCCACGTAGTAATCCATGAGGAAGGCGTAGACGACGACCGGCGGCAGGGCCGCCAGCAGCGCGCCGGCCATGAGCTGCCCCCAGGCGAAGGTGTCGCCGCGGATGAGCTGCGACACCACGCCGATCGTCAGCGGCATCTCGTCGGGCCGCGTGATGAAGGCGGTGGGATAGACGAAGGCCGCCCAGGACACGGTGAAGGCGAAGATGGTGGCGGCGATGATCCCGGGAAGTGCGACGGGGATGAAGATGCGCCACAGCATCTGCAGCCAGCCCGCGCCGTCTATCAGCGCCGCCTCGTCCAGCTCCTTGGGAATGGAGGCGAAGTAGCCGATCATGATCCAGGTGCAGAAGGGCACCGTGAGCGTGGGATAGACCAGCACCAACCCCCATGTGGAGTTCAGCAGCCCCAGCCCTCCCACGATCTGGTAGAGCGGGATGAACAGCAGCGTGTCCGGCACCAGGTAGGTGAGGAACACGCCCGTGGCGAGCCATTGCGAGCCATAGAAGCGCATGCGCGACAGCGCGAAGGCCGCGGGCACGGAGATGAGCATGGTGAGGATCACCACCAGCACCGTGACCTGGATGGAGTTCCAGAAGAAGCCGCGGAACATCGGGTTGCCGATGATGGCGGCGAAGTTCTCCAGCGTCGGGTTCAGCACGATCCAGGGGTTGCCCGACTGGTCGGCGATCTCCGCGCTGGTCTTGAGCGCCGTCACCAGCATGTAGAAGGGGGGTGCGAGCATCACGATGGCGGCGATGATGAGCGAGACGTAGGCGCTCCACAGCGCCCAGCGCCGCTCGGCCTTCAGCGAGCCGATCCTCACGCGCCGATCTCCTTCGTGCGTTCGTTGATGCCGCGCAGGACGAAGTAGGCGATCACCGCCAGCAGCGGGAACATGAACAGGCTGACCGCGGCGCCGCGCGGGATGTTGCCGGACAGCACGCCCACCTGGAAGGCGTAGGAGGCGAAGACGTGGGTGAGGTCCCGCGGCCCGCCATTCGTCAGCACGCGCACGATGTCGTAGTTGGCGAAGGTGACGATCAGGCTGAACAGCACGGTGATGGAGATGATGTTGCGCATCATCGGCAGCGTGACGTAGCGCAGGCGCTGCCAGCCGGTGGCGCCGTCGATGTCGGCCGCCTCGTAGAGCTGCTCGGGCACCGATTTCAGCGCGGCCAGGTACATGATCATGAAGAAGGGCGCGCCGTACCACACGTTGACGATGATGACGGAGACGCGCGCCCACCACGGCTCGCCCAGCCAGGGCACGGCGGGTACGGCGAAGACCGCCAGCAGCCAGTTGAGCGAGGAGTAGGACGGCTCGAACATCCACCACCAGCCCAGCGTGGACAGCGCGGGCGGGATCACCCAGGGCACCAGCAGCATGCCGCGCCAGAGGCGCTGCCCCTTGGTGGGGATGTGGTGCAGCATGTGCGCCAGCCAGAAGCCGATCAGCGCCTTGAGCACCACCGCCGTGATGGCGAAGAAGCAGGATTGCCAGATCACGCCGCGGAAGGTCTCGTTGTCCAGCAGGATGGCGAAGTTCTCCAGCCCGATGAAGGCCGTCATCCGCCGGTTCAGCGTGGACAGGTACATGGCGTAGGCGGCGGGCCAGGCGACGAGGCCGCCGATCACCGCCAGCAGCGGCAGCGTCAGCAGGAAGGCGACGGTGGACTTGCGCCGCGCCATCCGCTGCATCGTTCCGCCCGCAGCCGCGCGCGGCGCCGCCATCGCCCCCCCGTCCGCCATGCCGCGCTCAGCCGCGCCGCATGTTGTTGATCTCGCGCTCCAGCCAGCCCAGCGCCGCCTCGATCGTCTCGCCGCCCTGCGCCACGCGGGCGATGACCTTGGTGTTGAGCGCCTGGATGTACATCTGGCTCGCCAGCTCCGGGGGCGCGGGGGCGAAGGCGATGGAGGGCGTCGCCTGGTGGTGCGCCTTCAGCGGGTAATTGTAGATGGTGCCGACCGGCGGGCCTTCGGCGGACCAGACGCGGAAGTCGCTCATCGTCGCGAAGGGCGGGATGTCGTAGCCGTTGGAGGTGGTGGTGGTCACCTCCGCGCTTTCCCGCTCGCCCAGGAACTCCAGCAGCTGCTTGGCCGCCGTCTTCTGCCGCCCGAAGGCCCAGATGGCGCTGTTCCAGGGCAGGTAGGCCAGGAAGCGGCCGCGGGGCCCGCTGGGCATGGGGATGGTCCAGCAGCGCTCGGCCACCTGCGGCGCGTCGCGCTTGGCCACCGCCCAGGCGGAGGGCGGGTTGAACACCAGCGCCGAGCGGCCGGAGATCAACGCGCGGTTGTTGGACGCGTCATCCCAGGCCCAGACGTCGTTGGGCAGGAAGCGGGCCAGGCGCACCGCGTAGTCCATCACCTGCCGCAGCTCCCCGTTGCCGCGGATGGTGGGCGCGCCTCGCTCGTCCGTCACCCGCGCGCCGTAGCTCGCGAACAGCGCGCCGACCCAGTCCACCGCGTCGGTGAACTGGCCCATGGGCAGGCCGAAGGGCACGCCCGCGCGGTGGCAGGCCTCGGCGGCGCGCAGGAAGGTGTCCCAGGTCCAGTTGTCCGCGCCCGGGCCACGGCGGTCCTCGGCCGGCCACATGGCGCGCACGTCCAGGCCCGCGTGCTGCTCCAGCAGGTCGAAGCGGCACAGGGCAGGCTTGTTCTGCGTGCCGCTCGTGGCGGGCACGGCGCGCCAGCCGCCGCGGTGCTTGGCCAGGAACTCCGCCACCTGGTTCGCCGGGCCGTACTTGACGATGAGGCGGCCCATCACGTCGTCCACCGGCTCCAGCTGGTCGGCGTAGGAGCCGACGTCCCAGGGGGCGAGCGAAATGATGTCGTGGCCCGAGCGCGACTGCGCCTGCGCGGCCGCGGTGAGCTGGAGCTGGTTGCCGGTGGTGTTGATGAAGTCGAGCGAGACGTTCACGCGGTTGCGCTCGCCCCATTGCCCGCAGAGCTGGCGCAGCGCGCCGTTGCCGGTGGGCACCCAGTGGTCCCAGAAGGCGCAGCGCAGCGTGGGCATGGCCTGGCCGAACACGGCGGGCGCCTGCAAGGCGGTGATCGCCGCGCCGCCGGCGAGCACGCCGCGGCGCGACAGGGTCGCGTCTGCCATCTCGGATATCCTCCTGCATCGCGGTCTCGCGCCGCTGGAGGCGAGCGTAGTCACCGGCGCCCGCGCCGCGCAAGCGCCTTGCCGCGCCCCCGCGCCGGCCGCAGGATGGCGCGCATGGACACCCACCGCTTCGACGCGCTGGTGATCGGCGCGGGCATGGCCGGCGCCACCGCCGCCGCCCACCTCGCCCCCACCCACCGCACCGCCATCCTGGAAGCCGAGGAAAGCGCCGGCTACCACACCACCGGCCGCTCGGCGGCGATCTGGATCCTCAACTACGGCAACACGGACACGCGCATCCTCACCGGCGCGTCGCGCGGCTTCTTCGAGGCGCCGCCGGACGGGTTCGGCGTGCTGGCGACGCCGCGCGCCATCCTGTCGCTGGCGCCCGCGGACCAGCTGGACGCCATGGCGCAGATGCGGCGCATCGGCATGGGGCTGACGGAGATAAGCGTCGCCGAGGCGCGCGCGCTGGTGCCCGCGATCCGCGAGGGCTACGCGGTCGCCGCCCTGATCGAGCGCGACGCCTTCGACATGGACGTGGCCGCGCTGCACCAGGGCTTCCTGCGGCAGGCGCGGCAGAATGGCGAGCTGGCGCTGCGCCGCCGCGCCGGGCGCGTGTGGCGCGAGGGGGGCGAGTGGTGCGCCGAGACGACGGGAGGCGACGTGTTCCGCGCCCCCATCATCGTCAACGCCGCCGGCGCCTGGGGGGACGAGGTGGCGCGGGCCGCCGGGGTGCGCCCGCTGGGCCTGCAACCAAAGCGCCGCACCGCCTGCATCGTGGACCCCGCGCCCTTCGCGGCCACCGACTGGCCGCTGGTGGGCGACGTGATCCACAGCTGGTACGCCCGGCCCGAGGCGCGCTCCAAGCTCATGGTCAGCCCCGCCGACGAGACGGACAGCGAGGCCACCGACGCCCAGCCCGACGAGTACGACGTGGCCATCGGCGTGGACCGGATGCAGCAGGGCCTGGACATCGAGGTGCGCCGCATCGAGCACAAATGGGCCGGGCTGCGGACCTTCGCGCCGGACCGTTCGCTGTGCATCGGGGAGGGGAGCGAGCGCGGCTTCCTGTGGATGTGCGGCCAGGGCGGCTACGGCATTCAGACGGCGCCGGCCGCAGGGCGGCTGCTGGCCGCACTCGCGCGCGGCGATGCGCCGGATGGCGCCATCGCCGCCGCGGCGCCGCCGGTGGACCCCGGGCGCTTCGCGTGACGCCCGGCTTCGACGACGTGCGGGCGGCGGCGGCGCGGCTGGAAGGGCGCATCCGGCGCACGCCGCTGCTGCGCCACCGCGCGCTGGACGAGGCGGCGGGCGCGGAGGTCTGGGTGAAGCCGGAAACCTTGCAGGTCACCGGCTCCTTCAAGCTGCGCGGCGCCACCAACGCGCTGCTGGTGGAGCGGCCGCGCGCCGTGGTCACGCATTCCTCGGGCAATCACGGCCAGGCGGTGGCCTGCGCCGCCGCGGCGCTGGGCATCCCCGCGCTGGTCGCCATGCCGCACGACGCGCCGCGGGTGAAGGTGGAGGCGACGCGCGCCTGGGGGGCGGAGATCCATCACTACGACCGCCGGACGGACGACCGCGACGCGCTGGCCGCCCGGCTGGCGGCGGAGCGCGGCGCCGTGGTGATCCCGCCCTTCGACCACCCCGCCGTGATCGCCGGCCAGGGCACCGCGGTGCTGGAGGCACTGGAGGACATGGGCGCCGCGCCCGGCGACATCCTGGTCTGCACCGGCGGCGGGGGGCTGCTGGCGGGCTCGGCGCTCGCCGCCGCCGCGCTGGCGCCCGGCGCACGGGTCTGGGCGGTGGAGCCGGAGGGGTGGGACGACTACGGCCGTTCCCTGCGCGCGGGCGCGCGCCTGGCCAATGACGGCGCGGGGGACGCCCTGTGCGACGCGCTGCTGTCGAAGGCGCCGGGCGTCATCACCTTCGCGGTGAACGCGCCGCTGGTGGCGGGCGGCGTGGCGGTGACGCGGGCGGAGGTCTTCGCCGCCATGCGCTTCGCCTTCGCCCACCTGAAGCTGGTGGTGGAGCCGGGCGGCGCCGTGGCGCTGGCCGCGCTGCTGGCCGGCAAGGTGGAGGCGCGCGGCGGCCGCCTGCTGGTGGTGCTGTCGGGCGGCAACGTGGACCCGGCCTGCTTCGCCGAGGCGCTGGCGGCGTGAGCCTGGCCAGCCTGTGGCGCCACGGCGTCCTGCTGCACGCGGCGCTGGCCGGGCTGGGGACCTTCCTGCTCGCCTGGACGGTGCTGCGCGCGATGGACGCGGTGATGATCGGCTGGTGCGTCCACGTGCTGGTGCATGGCTGGCTGCTGTGGCGGC
>JALHNW010000120.1 GCA_022843345.1 Rubritepida sp.
CAGGTCCAGCGGCGGCTCACAGCAGGGCCTCCAGGGCGGCGCGGATGCCGGGCAGGTCCTCGGGCGGCGGCTCGCCCTTGCGGAACAGGCGCTCGGCGAAGAGGCCATCGCTGGCCGCCATGATGGCCAGCGCGCGGCCGCGGTCCAGGCCATCGGCCATCATCAGGGTGCGGATGCGCCTGAACACGGCGCGGATGGGGTCCATCAGGGCGGGGTCGTTGTGGTGCGCGGCCAGGAAGATGGCGCCGGCCCGGTCGTGCTGGGCGCAGACCGCCTCCGGGTGCTCGAAGGTCCAGGCCAGCAGGGCGCGGGCGGCGCGGTGCCTGCCCTCGGGGGTTTCGGCGAGGACGCGGTGGTAGTCGGCCTCGACATGCTCGGCCAGGCGGTTCAGGGCGCCGGCCAGCAGCGCCTCCTTGGACGCGAAGTGGTAGAGTAGGCCGCCCTTGGACACGCCGGCCTCGCGCGCCGCCGCCTCGAGCGTCAGGGCGGGGACGCCGCGGGCCATGACGATGGCCTCCACCGCGTCGAGGATGCGGGTGCGGGCGTCGGGGGCGGGGAGGGAGCCATCCATGGCAGCGTATGTGTACCGGCTGGACGGTATGTCAACCGTCCAGCCGGTACATGACCGCTGGCGACCTAAACGAAGAGCAGGGCGTCCTGCACCTGAGCCAAGGTGGCCCCGAAAACGTGAAGGGTTCCCTGATGACTGATCAGCGAAACGGAGCCTGACCCGGCGAGGACCGACGAGAAATCCGCCACGGAAGAAAGTCCCGAAGCCCTGAAATCCAGCACGGTTCCGGTCTGGAAGTCGGCAAGGAGGTCGATCCCCCAATCTTCGCCGAACACCAAGCGGTCGTTCCCTCCGCCCGACACGATGATGTCGTCGCCGTTGCCACCCGCAAGGACGTCGTCCCGGATGGACCCGACGAGCGTATCCTGTCCACCGCCGCCGCTGAGGGTCGAACCATGGTCTAGGTTGCCGAACAGGATCTGGTCGCCACCATCGCCCGACAGGATGCGCGCGGTGCCTTGCAGGCCAGCAACCTCGATGCCCGAAGCGACGACCCAACCGTCGATCATGACGCCGGCGACATCCTGCCCTTCGCCCGACACTTCGATTGCGGCGTCACTCGCATCGGCGATGATGTAGGTGTCGTCGCCCAGGCCGCCAGCCAAGTGGTCGCCGCCCCCGCCGCCGACCAGCACGTCAGCGCCCTCACCCCCGAGCAAGGTGTCCGAAAGGCCCGCTTGCCCGAGCAGCGTGTCATTTCCCGCGCCGCCGGACAGGGTCACGCCGGCGGTCGCGAAGCTGACCATCACCGTTGCCGCCGTGCCCGACATGGTGAGTGAGCGGGCTGAACCCGTGACGACCTGGGTTTCAAGCCCTTCGATTCCGGTCCAGTGCGAGCCATCCTGGAAGATCACGGCGTCGCTGCCAGAGGCGTCCGTCACGACGTCTGCCGGAACGTCCACAAAGAACACGTCGTCGCCCGCTCCGCCATCCATCGTGTCGAGGCCGCCACCGCCCATGAGGATGTCGTCTCCCCCATTGCCGAGCAGCGTGTCGGCGAGCGCGCCGCCGACCAGGAAATCATTGCCGGCACCGCCGATGAGCGCCGAGCCCACCGCCGCATTGGCGAACAAGGTATGCCCTCCCGATGAACCGGTCAGGGTTCTTGCCGCGCCCGTCAGCGCACCGGTCTCGACATGATCGGGAACGACGCCGTCCACGGAGAACCACGCGACGTCCTGACCCTCACCGGCCTCCTCGATGATCGCCGTCGACGGGTCGGCCACGAAGTATACGTCGTCGCCCACCCCACCCAGCAAACGGTCCGATCCGCCGTCGTTGACCAGCAGGTCGTTCCCCGTGCCGCCATGAAGCACGTCGTTCCCGCCCGCACCGCTCAAGGTGTCGTTCCCCGCGAGGCCGAGGAGCACGTCGTTGGCGGAGGTCCCGGCCATCACGTCATTCCCGCCGGTTCCTTCACCGGCGAAGGAGCCTGCGGCGAACGCCTCCTCGGAAAAGGCCTTGGTCCCCGTCACCGTCACGTGGACAAGGAGATCGAGCGCGGAAACCGCGCCGTTGCCATCGCCGTCCACGATCAGCCAGCCATTCGGTCCGGCCATCTCCGGCTGCCAGAAGACCTGCGAGGTCGGGGAAGCCACGCTTGCTACGGGCAAAGCCGTGCCGATCGCGGGCGCAGCCACCGCAGGCACCAGCACGCCACCCCAGGTGATCGGCCCGGCCTGCTGGCCCGGCGGCGAGTCACCTTCCGCACCGAAAGCGAGGACATCGCCTTCGTCGAAGTTTACGTCGAGCAGAAGCAGACCTGCTCCGCAGGTCGGTGCGGCACCATAATACTGATTGAAAAAGCCGCCGATCACGAATCGGTCAGCACCGGCTCCACCAGACAACCTCCCGGCGTATCCAAGGGCGTATAGAACATCGTCCCCGCCATCACCGAACAAGGCCGAGTTGTCACCTTCCCCGCCGTCGAGGAAATCGTTACCATCGCCCCCGTGAAGGGTATCATCGCCATTTCCATACAAGCTGTCATTGCCACCAAGACCGTATATGGTCTGCTGGCCTCCGGTACCCTGTATTCCGTCATTTCCTGATGTGCCGGTATAGATCGGCAAACTCGTGAACACGAACATTTTTTGTTGCCTCTCTACTCTCACGCACCCCAGCATTCCTCCGAAAAGGAACATTGAGGAATGTTAAGACAGGGATAGGCTTCCGGCAATACGCTCTTTTTTCTGCCCTTCTCGCCGTCGCGCGCCACTACCGCCCCAGCGCCCGCCACCGCGCCACGTTCCGGTTGTGCTCCTCCAGCGTCCGCGCGAAGGCGTGGCCGCCCGTGCCATCGGCGACGAAGAACAGGAACTCCGTGCTGGCCGGGCGCGTCGCCGCCTCCAGCGCCGCGCGGCCGGGCATGGCGATCGGGCCGGGCGGCAGGCCGCGGATGCGGTATGTGTTGAAGGGGTGGTTGGCGTCCAGGTCGGCGCGGCTGATCGGGCGCTCCAGCGGCAGCCCGCCGGTGGCCGCGTAGACCACGGTGGGGTCGGATTGCAGCGGCATCCCGCGCCGCAGGCGGTTGGCGAAGACGCCGCCCACCTGCGGCCGCTCGCCGCCCACGCCCGTTTCCTTTTCGATGATGGAGGCCAGCACCAGCGCCTCGCGCGCGCTGCGCAGCGGCAGGTCGGGGGCGCGGTTCGCCCAGGCCTCGGCCAGGGCGGCGTCCATGGCGGCGGTGGCGCGCCGGACCACGGCGGCGCGGCTCTCGCCCAGGGAAAAGCCGTAGGTCTCGGGCAGGATGGAGCCTTCGGGGATGGGCGGGGTTTCGCCGCTCAGGCCCTCCGTGCGCTCCAGCAGGGCGGCCACCTGGCGGGCGGACAGCCCCTCGGGGATGGTGACGCGGCGCTGCACCGGGCGGGCGTGACGCAGGATGGCCAGCAGGTCGCGGATGGAGGCGCCGGCGGGGACCGCGAACTCGGCGGCGCGCAGCGGACCTTCGCCGCGGGTGGCCATCGCGGCCAGGGCGAAGAGGCGCGGGCTGCCGAGCGCGCCCTTCTCGGCCAGGGCGCCGGCGATGGTTTCCGTCCCGCCGCGCGGGATGACGATGTTCGTGGCCTGGGGCAGCGGCCCGGGCGCGTGGACGGCGCGCCAGGCGGCGAAGCCGGCCAGGGCGGCGCCGAGCAGGAGCAAGAGGGGGATCAGCAGCAGGATGCGGCGCATCGGGCGGAACTCATAGCCCGGCCGGGCGGCGCGGCGCCAGCGTGGTTACGGCGCGCGCTTGAACACCATTTGCCGGCGCGTTCGCGCGTGCGCCCTACGGCGCCCGCTTGAACACCATCCGCCGGCGCGTTCGCGCGTGCGCCTTACGGCGCCCGCTTGAACACGACCGACGCGTTGGTCCCGCCGAAGCCGAAGGAGTTGGACAGCGCGACGTCGATCCGCCGCTCCTGCGCCACCTTGGCCACGCGGTCGATCGCGGTGCCGCGCGAGGGCTCCTCCAGGTTCAGCGTCGGCGGGGCGACGTTGTCGCGGATCGCCTGGATGGAGAAGATCGCCTCCACCGCGCCGGCCGCGCCCAGCAGGTGCCCCACCGCCGACTTGGTGGAGGACATGGCCAGCGTGCCGCAGGCATTGCCCCACAGCCGCTCGACGGCCGAGAGCTCGATGTCGTCGCCCATGGGCGTGGAGGTGCCGTGCGCGTTGACGTACTGCACGTCGCCCGGCGCCAGCCCGGCGGAGGCCAGCGCCGCCTTCATCGCGCGGAAGCCGCCGTCGCCATCCTCGGTGGGCGAGGTGATGTGGTAGGCGTCGCCCGACATGCCGTAGCCGACGACCTCGGCGTAGATCCTCGCGCCCCGCGCCTTCGCGTGCTCCAGCTCCTCGAGCACGAGCACGCCTGCGCCCTCGCCCATCACGAAGCCGTCGCGGCCCTTGTCCCAGGGGCGGGAGCCCGCGGCGGGGTCGTCGTTGTAGGCGGTGGACAGGGCGCGCGCGGCGCAGAAGCCGCCGATGCCCAGCTCGCAGATCGCGGCCTCGGCGCCGCCGGCCACCATGGCGTCGGCGTCGCCCAGCGCGATGAGGCGCGCGGCGTCGCCGATGGCGTGCACGCCCGTGGCGCAGGCGGTGACCGCCGAATGGTTGGGCCCCTTGAAGCCGTAGCGGATGGACACCTGCCCGGAGGCGAGGTTGACCAGCGCGGAGGGGATGAAGAAGGGCGACAGCCGGCGCGTGCGCCCGGCGGCCACCAGCAGCGAGGCTTCCTGGATCGTCTCCAGACCGCCGATGCCCGAGCCGATCATCACGCCGGTGCGGCAGCGCGATTCCTCGTCCTGGGGCATCCAGCCGGAATCGTGGATCGCCTCGTCCGCCGCCACCCAGGCGAGCTGGATGAAGCGGTCCATCTTCTTCTGGTCCTTGACGGGGATCCACTCGCCGAGGTCGAGCTTGCCCTCCGCCTTCGGGCCCTCGGGCACCTGGCCGGCGATGCGCGCCGGCAGGTCCTTCACGTCGAAATGCGTGATCGGGCCGATGCCGCTCTCGCCCGCCACCAGGCGCTTCCAGACATGGTCCACCCCCAGCCCGAGCGGGCTGGCGATCCCCATGCCGGTGACGACGACGCGCCGCGGCGCGAACCCTTGAGCGAACATCGGACCGGTCCCGTCAGTTCAGGCGGAGGCCTGGGACTTCTCGATGAAGTCGATGGCGTCCTTCACCGTCTGGATCTTCTCGGCGGCGTCGTCGGGGATCTCCACGCCGAAGGCCTCCTCGAAGGCCATGACCAGCTCGACCGTGTCGAGGGAGTCGGCGCCCAGGTCGTCGATGAAGGACGCCTCGGCCGTGACCTTGGCCTCCTCGACGCCCAGGTGCTCCACCACGATCTTCTTCACCTTGTCGGCGACGGTCTCGGTCATCTCATTCTCCTGCTGGCGGGACCGCCCCCTATCCGTCCGGGGGCGCCGCCTCCTGTGCCTGGCCGCCCGGGAAGGCCGGGCGCCCCGCGAATATCACGGAAGTGCCGCGCGCTCTAGGACGGCGTGCGGGTGCTGTCCAGCCCGGGTGCCGCCGGGGCTTCAGTCTTCGGTAACGGCTCGCGGTCAGGATGGCGCCGGGCAGCGACTGGGAAGCATCGGTCTTGGCGAAGCGGAAGGGAGAGGGCGGCACCATCGTCCTCAAGCGGATCGAGGAAGGCGGGCACGGGCACCATGGCGGCGCCTGGAAGGTGGCCTATGCCGACTTCGTCACGGCCATGATGGCCTTCTTCCTGCTGATGTGGCTGCTCAACGCCACGACGGAGGAGCAGCGCCGCGGCCTGGCGGACTTCTTCAACCCCACCAACGTCATGGCCACCGGCGCCTCGGGGGTGGGCCTGCCCTTCGGCGGGCGCACGCAGAACTCGGTGGGCAACATGGCCTCCGACGCCGGCACCATCACGGCGCAGCGCGGCCCCCGCCCCACCATCACCGACCTGGAGGAGGAGGACGACAGCACCACCCCCGCCGAGCCCTTCGCCCGGCGCGAGGGCCCTCGCGGCGAGGAGGAGACCCCGCCGCCGCGCGTCGCCGCCCCCGG
>JALHNW010000121.1 GCA_022843345.1 Rubritepida sp.
CGGCGGTGGCCGCGCAATACGTGCCCGATGCGGCCGAACTCCAGACCGCCGCGCACGAGCTGTCCGACCCCACGGCCGACGCCCCCTTCACCCCCCTGCCAGGCGTGGTCCACCGCTACCCCGACCGCGCGCTGCTGAAGCCGCTGCTCGCCTGCCCGGTCTATTGCCGCTTCTGCTTCCGGCGCGAGGCGGTGGGGCCGGATGGCGGCCTGCTTTCCGAGGTGGAGCTGGACGCGGCCATCGCCTGGTTCGCCGCCAACCCGGGGGTGCGCGAGGCGATCCTGACCGGCGGCGACCCGCTGATCCTGTCGCCGCGCCGGCTGGGACGCATCCTAGGGCGCCTCGCCGCCATTCCGCACATGGAGACGCTGCGGATCCACACCCGCGTCCCCGTCGCCGACCCCGGGCGCGTCACGCCGGCGCTGCTGGAGGCGCTGGCGCTGGACACGCCGCTGTACATCTGCGTCCACGCCAACCACGCGGCGGAGTTCACCCCGGGGGCCGCTGCTGCCCTGCGCGCCCTGCATGGCGCGGGCGCGGTGCTGCTGGGCCAGTCGGTGCTGCTGCGCGGGGTGAACGACACGGCGGAGGCGCTGGAGGCGCTGTTTCGCGCCATGCTGCGCCACCGCGTGAAGCCCTACTACCTGCACGCGCTGGACCCCGCGCCGGGCACCGCCCGCTTCGCCGTGCCGGATGCCGAGGGGCTGGCCCTGCTGCGCGCCCTGCGCGGCCGCGTGACGGGCCTGGCCTGGCCGACCTTCGTGCGCGAGGCGCCCGGGGGAGGTGGAAAATTCCCGCTGGGGTTTGACATGGGCGCGGATGCCGCTAGAAGCGCGCCTCACGGATGGGCGCTTAGCTCAGTTGGTAGAGCAGCTGACTCTTAATCAGCGGGTCGTAGGTTCGAGCCCTACAGCGCCCACCATCCTCCCCCGCGACCCAGGCACGACAAGGTCAGGAACGTCCGACTACTGTCGGACTCGCTACGTCTGGCGTCCCTTCGTGATGACTGCGGCGCCCTCATGATGCCGATACATCGGGCCACTTTACTTCGGTTGCGTCCGCCGCAGGGACGTTTAAGGTGCAGTCGATGAGGAGGCACGGTGTGTCCCAGATGCAAACCAGCACCCCCGTTACCATCCGCGCCGAGTTTGATGAGGAGGCGCAGGTCTGGTGGATCTCCGAAAGCAGCTATCCCGGCCTGGTCACCGAGGCGCCGTCACTGGATGCCCTCCTGAAACGCGCCCGCCTCGTGCTGGAAAGCCTGCGTGAGATGAATGGGGACGGCGACGGTCGCCCCCCTGTCGAGTTGCACGCCGTGGCGGCCTGACGCCAGGGTGGGAGGCACCTTCGACCGGCCGCTGCGCGATGCGCTGAAGAACGCCGGATGTATCTTCATGCGGGATGGCAAGGGCAGCCATGAGATTTGGTGGAGCCCTGTCAGCCAGCGAAACTTCACGGTTCCCAACGGGACGGCCTCACGCCACACCGCCAATGCCGTCCTGAAGGATGCCGGGCTGCCCAAGCAGTTTTGAGGCTGGGCGCTGCGTTCGATGGGGACAAGGAACTCAGCAATGGTCCGGTCCGCTCGTCACCACCGGATGGCAGGTTCGAGCCCTGCAAGGCCCACCATCCCCTCCCGGATTCCCGCATGACCCACCGCCTCCTCGTGGACGCCGATGCCTGCCCGGTGCGCGACGAGATCCTGCGCGTCGCCGGCCGCCTGGGCTTCGCGGTGGTCTTCGTGTCCAACGGCTCCCGCCCCATCCGCCCGCCGGAGATGCCCTGGGCGCGGCTGCACATCGTCTCCGAGGGCGCCGACAAGGCCGATGACTGGATCGCCGAGACGGCCACGACTGCCGACATCTGCCTGACCAACGACATCCCGCTCGCCGCGCGCTGCATCGCGCAGGGCGCCGGCTGCCTGTCCTTCAAGGGCCATGCCTGGACGGCGTCCAACATCGGCAACGCGCTGGCGGGGCGCGAACTGGCCCGCCACCTGCGCGAGCTGGGCGGCGGCGGCGGCCAGGCGCCGATGGCGGGCGCCGACCGCTCGCGCTTCCTGGTGGCGCTGGACGCCATGGCCCAGGCCACGCTGCGCCGCGCCCGCGGCTGACAAAGGTTTCATTCGTCCTGCCTGGCTGGGCGGCCTATGATGCGAATAACTCGCAATCGCAGGTTCCACGCATGACCATCGCCCTCGACGCCTTCCTCATCCTCCTGCGCGAGGGGCTGGAGGCCGTCCTCGTCCTCGCCGCCCTGGCCGCCATGCTGCGCCGCGCCGCGCCCGAGCGCATGGCCGTGCTCGGCCTCGGCGCCGCGGCGGGCATCGCCGCCAGCCTGCTGGCCGCCCTCGCATACTGGCACTTCCTCGGCGGCGAGCATGATGACCGGGTGGAGGCCGTGACCCTCGTGCTCGCCGCGGCGCTGATGCTGTGGACCGGCGGTTGGCTCGCCCGCCGCGCCGATGGGCGCGCCTGGGCCGAATCGCTGAAGCGCCCGGCCGACCGCGCCTTGAACGCCCGCCGCGTGGCGCTGGCGGTGGGCGCCATCGGCTTCCTCGCCGTGTTCCGCGAGGGCGCGGAAACCGTGCTCTTCATCGCAGCCCTCGACGGAACGGCCGGCGCCATCGCCGCCGGGCTGGGCGTGGCGGCGCTGCTGCTGGCGGCGACCTGGGTGGTGGTGCAGCGCGGCACGCTGCGCCTGCCGCTGCGGCCGCTCTTCCTGGGCACCTCGGCCTTCCTGCTGGTGATGGCCGCCCGCTTCGGCGCCGCCGCGGTGGGCGAGTTGCAGGAGCAGGGGACGGTCGCCTTCACCCCGCTCGACATCCCCGACGCGCTGGCGGCGCTGGGCCTGCCGGACAGCGCCGAGGCGATGGCGTGCTTCGCCGCCATCCTGCTGCTGGCCCTCGGCGCACTGCTGCTGCGCCGGGACCGTCCGGCGGCGGCGCAACCCGCCGCCGCCGAATAGCCTCAGGCCCCCGGGATCACCGAGCCCTCGAACTGCCGCTCGATGAAGGCCTTCACCTCCGGGTGGGCGTAGCCGGCCGCCAGGCGGCGCGCCCAGGCGGCGTCCGCGTCGCGGCGGCGCACCACCACCAGCACGGTGTAGACGCTCTCCCCCGTCTCGCGCGCGAGCGCATCGCGCAGGGCGTTCAGCCCGGCCGGCTGGGCGAAGTTGCCGGTGATGGCGCCGGCATCCACGTCCTCCAGCGCGCGCACGATGGAGGCCGCCTCCAGCTCCACGAAGCGCACCCGCTTGGGGTTGGCGGTGATGTCGGCGACCGTGGCGCGGAAATCCACGCCCCCTCGCAGGGTGATGACGCCGGCCTGCGCCAGGATCAGCAGGGCGCGCCCGCCATTGGTCGGGTCGTTGGGGATGGCGATGCGCGCGCCCTGGGGCAGCGCCTCCAGCGTGCGGTGGCGGCGGGAGAACACGCCCATGATCGTCAGCACCGTGCGGCCGACGGGCACGAAGTCGTAGCCGCGCTGGGCGCGCTGGGCGTCGAGGAAGGGCATGTGCTGGTAGGCGTTGGCGTCCAGGTCGCCCGCGGCCAGCGCGGCATTGGGCTGGATGAAGTCGCCGAACTCCACCGCGCGGGTGTGCAGCCCGTCGCGCCGCAGCACCGCGGCCACCTGCTCGAAGGTCTGGGCGTGCACGCCCTGGGTCACGCCCACGCGCACCGGGCGCGCGGCGGTGCCGATCTCGGCGGCCTGGGCCCGCGCGGCCAGCGGCAGCGCGAGGGGGAGGATGAGGGCGGAACGTCGCAGCATGGTCGAGCCTTTCTCAGCGATGGGACAGCCGGCGCACGAGCCAGTCCCCCAGGGACTGCACCCCCTGCACCAGCAGGATGAGGACGAGGACCACCGTGGCCATCACCTCGGGCATGAAGCGCTGGTAGCCGAAGCGGATGCCGAGGTCGCCCAGCCCCCCGCCGCCGACCGCGCCCGCCATGGCGGAGAAGCCGACCAGCGAGACCAGCGCCACCGTCACCGCCGCCACCAGCCCCGGCAGCGCCTCGGGCACCAGCACCTTGAGGACGATCTGCATGCGCGAGGCACCCATGGCGCGCGCGGCCTCGATCACGCCGCCATCCACCTCGCGCAGCGCGTTCTCGAACAGCCGCGCCAGGAAAGCGGTGGCGGCCAGCGCGAGGGGCACGATCGCCGCCGCCGTGCCGATGGAGGTGCCTGCCACCAGCCGCGTGAACGGGATGATGGCGACCATCAGGATGATGAAGGGCGTTGAGCGCAGCGCATTCACCAGCAGCCCCAGCGGCCGGTTCAGCCAGGGCCTGGGCGACAGCCCGTCGCGCCCCGTGACGTGCAGCAGCAGCGCCACCGGCAGCCCCAGCGCCACGGCGATGGCGGCCGAGGCGCCGACCATGGCCAGCGTCTCGAGGAAGGCCTCCAGCATCAGCTCCTGCATGGTGGGCGTCAGCCAGCTCATGGCGCGATCTCCTGCACGTCCAGCCCCAGGCCGCGCATCCAGGCGAGCGCGCCGTCCAGCTTCTCCGGCGGGCCATAGGCGGCCAGCGCCATCACCCCGAAGGGCTCGCCGGCGATCTCGTCCACCCGGCCGCTGACGATGTTCATGTCCAGGCCCCAGTCGCGGCTCGCCTCGCTCACCACCGCGCGGGTGCTGTGCGGGCCGGCGAAGAGCACCTGCACCAGGCGCCTGGCCTCGCCCGGGCGGGGCTGCGGCAGGCGGGCGAGGGTGCCGGGCGGCACGGCATGGCCGATCACCTCGGCCACGAAGCGGCGCGTCGTATCCTGCTGCGGGCGGGTGAAGACCTCGAAGACTCGGCCCTCCTCGATGATGCGCCCGGCCTCCATCACCGCCACCCGGTCGCAGACGGCCTTCACCACCGCCATCTCATGCGTGATCAGCAGCACGGACAGGTCCAGGCGCCGCCGCAGCTCGCCGATCAGGGCCAGGATCTCGCCGGTCGTCTCCGGGTCCAGCGCGCTCGTCGCCTCGTCGCACAGCAGGATGCGCGGGTCCGACGCCAGGGCGCGGGCGATGCCGACGCGCTGCTTCTGCCCGCCCGAGAGCTGCGCCGGGAAGGCGTCGCGCCGCGCCTCCAGCCCCACCAGGGGCAGCAGCTCGCGCACCCGCGCCTCGCGCTCGGCGCGGCCGATGCCGGCGATCTCCAGCGGAAAGGCGATGTTCTCGGCCGCCGTGCGGCGGGCGTGCAGGTTGAAGTGCTGGAACACCATGCCGATGCGCCGGCGCGCCTGGCGCAGCGCGGGTTCGGCCAGCGTGTCCAGCCGCTCGCCCAGCACCTCCACCGTGCCGGAATCCGGGCGCTCCAGCAGGTTCACGCAGCGGATGAGCGTGGATTTCCCCGCCCCCGACCGGCCGATGATGCCGAACACCTCGCCCTGCGCGACCTCCAGCGACACGCCGTCCAGCGCGGGCGGGGCGGCGGGCGAGAAGCGGCGCGACAGGCCGGCGAGGCGGATGGCGGGCATCGCCGCCCCATGCCCCATCGCGGCCGCGCGCGGAAGCGCCGATCGGTGGAGGTGGTCATGCGCGTCAGGCACGCGGGGCCGCCGACGGGACAGGGCGTGGCGCATCCATGGCGAGGTCTTTCCTGCTGGCCGCATATTTCACGCGGCGTCTTGGCTCATCCTGCCATATTCCACGAACTATGAAAGCGCATTGCGCTTGACCAACCTGCATGGCGCGTAGAATATCGGCGCATGGCCACGCTGCACCTTCTCCTGCCCCTCGATCCGCTGCTCCTGCTGCAATGCGGCGCCGCCATGGCCGGCCTGCTGCTGCACCTGCGCGCGCCCGTCCTGCCCGAGGATGTGCAGGCCGCCATCATCGCCGCGACGGGGCATTGAGGATGCTGCGCTCGATCCCCCTGCTGGACCACGGCGCGCTGGTCGCCGTCGCCGCGCAGGGCGATGCAGGCTGGTATCTCATCGCCCTCGACGCGCGGCTGGAGGAGCTGGACCGCGCTAGAGCGCGCTGTTTTCATATAGAAGCGTAGCCTGAGTTCTTCAGGTAGTTGGCGCATTCGGTTGGCGAGACGAGGTCGAGGAGCTGACCTGCCTTGCGCCAAGTCTCCTCGACGGTG